>JACRFA010000159.1 GCA_016218065.1 Ignavibacteriota bacterium
CGCTGAAGCACAATCTTCAGGAGCGCGACCAATACATCGACGATGTGATGCGGTCGATCAATGAAGTGTATGCCAGCCTGGAAGAGGCTCGCACGAAAGAAGGCAAGCTGACGAAAGGCGCGGGAAGCGAAGGTCCGATCACGTTCCGCAATGCAACGAGCCGCGAAGCGATGGTCAATAACATCAATGAAATCGGGACGACACTCAAGGAAAATCGGAAGCGCATTGTCGGCCTGCAACAGAGCATCCGCAAATACAACGGCAAGATCAAAAGCTTGAACGACATGGTGGAGAACTTGCAGCACTCGCTCGAAGAGCGCGAACAAGCAATCGCCAGCTTCGAGTCGCGAGTACAGGGACTGGAAGCGGATGTCGCGACAAAGACCCAAACGATCACGGAGCGAGAGGCCGTGATCAGCGATCAGTTGAAGACCATCAACACGGCGTTCTACGTCATCGGCACACGTGATGAGCTGGAACAGAAGGGCATCATTACGGACGAGGGAGGCTTCCTCGGCTTTATTGGCTCTACTACCATCATGGCCAGCGGCATTGATCAATCGGCCTTCACACCTATCGACAGAACAAGCGCACAGACGATAGAGGTCAAGGGCGAGATCGATGAAATTCTTCCGCCGCGAAAAGAAACATTCTACACAAGAACTGAAAACTCTGATCAGTCACAACTCTCCATCACGCAACCGGAAAGATTCTGGCAGGACAAGTATCTGGTGATTGTGGTGGACGAACCACAGATTTCTGAAGTGCGGACCGAAGTCCGTTAGAACGTGCTGGCGGCAGAGGGGAAGGAGCCCGGCCTGCAACCAGGCCGGGCATTTTTTTTGAAATTTGTCTTTATTGAACGCGAAGAGATCGATCGACGAAGATGCATGAAGGTTGATTTTCCAATGAGCCAAAATCAAGCTTCGTGTTCCTTCGTGGATGAATAAGAAACAGGGTCTCTTCAACAAAACGTTAGCGAGGTTCGTTGCCGCAAAGCGGGAACAAAGCGTTGCCTGTCGGGGTTAACGATGAGGAACGGCGTACCGACGGATGGGGCGAAGAGCTTTCAGTGTGAGGACTCATGAACGAATTCACATTTTATACGAAGCTTGAGCAAACGATTCTGCTCGGACTCAAGGCGCGGAATGTGCAGGGGCTGCTTGAAGGAATTCGTCACGTTCCGGATTCCTCCATCTACTATCACACACATCACTACCTGCAGCAACATCACTATCTCTCACCCGAACCGCCGAACGACTTCGCCTACTGGTCGAGCAAGGTTCTGGGCGATGATGTGCTGGGCGAGCAGCTTTCCAGCGTCGATATTATCCAGTTCCATTCCATCGCCGAACTCCGTGAGCGCTTTCTGACGATACTCGAAAACAACGTTGAGATGAAAGAGCGCTTCACATTCAGTCCGGCCGGTCAGGAATTTCATTTCATGGCGTCGCGGGTTTTTGTGTTGCCGACAGATCATGTGGCGCACTCGCTGAGTGAGTTCCTTGATATCCTCGGACGCGTGAGCGTGAACTCACTCTACTATCACATCTTTGATGCGAAGCTACGGCTGGCCAAACGCGAGAATGACTTCTCCACCTGGTTTGCCACGCTGGGGAAAGATCAGCTTGCGGAAGAGACGCGCAATCTCGACCCCTACACCTATACGTTGGAAGGATTACGGAAACGCATGATGGTATTGGTGAAGAAATATGACAAAGATTGAAGACTACGCAGCCATCGTCGGGCAGGGAACCATTGATGAGCTGTTTACGCTCGCCCGCTCGCTTGAGGGAAAGACGGTGCAGAATATCAACTCCACCGCGGTTGGCGGGGGCGTGGCGGAAATTCTGAGCCAGATGATTCCGCTTCTCAAGCAGCTCGGCGTCGAAGCGCGATGGGATGTGATCAAGGGGAACGAGAAATTCTACAGCGTGACGAAGAAATTTCATAACGCTCTTCACGGCGTGCCAGTGAAGATCGACGATGGCGAGCTTGAGTACTTCATCGAGATGAACAGGCGAAACGCCGCCGAGATGGAGTTTGCCGACATTGTGTATGTGCATGACCCGCAGCCCATTGTGCTCATCGAAAAGCGGAAAGAGATCGGGCGCAACTGGCTCTGGCGTTGTCATATCGATTTCTCAAAACCCGATGCGTTCGTCTGGAAATTTCTGGAGCAGTACGTGAACCAGTACGATGCGGCGGTGTTTTCCGCGCCGTCGTTTGCGCGCCGGCTCAGCATTCCGCAAGTGCTGATCTCTCCGTCGATCGATCCGCTCAGCGACAAGAACCGGGAGCTGGATGAGGCAACGATCAATGCCGTGTTCGAACGCTTCGGCATCGATCGTACGCGGCCCATTGTCACGCAAATCTCGCGGTTCGATTATCTGAAAGACCCGCTCGGCGTTATTCGCGCGTACAAGATTGCCAAGAAGCGCGTCGATGTTCAGCTCGTGCTCGCGGGCGGAGGCGCAACCGACGATCCCGAAGGCCCGATCATTATGGAGCAGGTGAGACAGGAGGCGGACAAAGATAAAGACATCTTCGTGCTGTTTCTTCCTCCCTCAAGCGACATTGAGATCAACGCGCTTCAGCGAGGATCGACGATTGTGTTGCAGAAGTCGTTGAAGGAAGGATTCGGTCTCACGG
The DNA here is from genome assembly GCA_016218065.1 of Ignavibacteriota bacterium. Taxonomy (GTDB): domain Bacteria; phylum Bacteroidota; class Ignavibacteria; order UBA10030; family UBA6906; genus CAADGV01. The sequence goes on from JACRFA010000159.1 coordinate 2,653, forward strand.
TGTCTGAAGCGCTCTGGAAAGGACGCCCTACAATTGCCGGCGCAGTCGGCGGCATTCCTCTCCAGATTGCTCATCGGTACTCCGGTATTCTCACGCACTCCATTGAGGGAACGGCGCACTGGATCAAGCAGCTCGTCAATGAACCTGAGTACGCGAACAAACTTGGCGTTCATGGCCGTGAGCACATCCGTAACAATTTCTTGATCACGAGGCACATCAAAGACTATCTGCTGCTTTTCGTCTCACTCTTTCACAAAGACGATCTTGTCTATTTGTAAGCAAGTTCGGGAACGTCGCACTCGTCGTTTGTTGCTTTGTGAGCCTCACCCTCAATGTGAAGGAACAATGCCGTGACTGAAAACCATCATGCACCCAAACGACTCATCGTTGTCTCCAACCGTCTTCCGTTCAATGTGAAGATCGAAGACGGAACACTGCAGTATGCGGGAAGCGCCGGCGGCGTCGCAACCGGCCTGGCGTCGTACCTTGCCGGATTGCATCAACGCGCAAATGCGTTGCGCGAGTACGTGTGGGTGGGCTGGCCGGGCGCGACCATCGACGCCGCGTTTGAGGAGCAGCTCAAACGTGAAGCGCGCGAACAGTACAACTCACATCCCGTCTTCTTGACCGACGAGGAGATGGATCAGTTCTATTTTGGATTCTGTAACAGCACCATCTGGCCCCTCTTCCACTATTTTCCTTCGTACACCGCGTATCAGGAAAAGCAATGGCAACAGTACAGGCATGTGAACGAAGTATTCTGCAAGGGCGTGCTGGAGGTGCTTCGTCCTGACGATCTGGTGTGGGTGCACGATTACCATCTGATGCTGCTGCCGCGTCTGCTGAAACAAGCGATGCCGTCGCTGCAGGTCGGATTCTTCCTCCACATTCCGTTTCCTTCATTCGAAATCTTTCGCCTGCTCCCCGGCAGTTGGCGTCGCGATATTCTCGACGGTCTCCTCGGCGCCGATTTGATCGGCTTTCACACGTTCGACTATACGCAGCACTTTCTGCAATGCGTCCTGCGCATCCTGGGACTCGAACACAACATGGGGCAGATTCTCACGCCCGACCGCGTCGTGAAAGTCGAAACGTTTCCGATGGGCATCGATTACGAAAAGTTTTCTACGGCCGCCAATTCACCGGAAGTAAAACAGGAAGCGCAGAAGCTTCGGCAACCGCTTGGCGATGTGAAGATTATTCTTTCCGTTGACCGGCTCGACTACACAAAAGGCATCTTGAACCGGCTCGCAGCATTCGAGATCCTTCTTGACACACACGCAGAGTATCGCGGCAAGGTCGTGCTCGTCATGAACGTCGTGCCCTCGCGCATTGGGGTGTATGAGTATGATAAGATGAAACGGCAGATTGAGGAGCTTGTCGGCAAGATCAACGGACGCTTCAGCAGCATCGAATGGACTCCGGTCATCTACTTGTATCGCAACACGCCGTTCGAAACGCTGGTCGCCCATTACGCCATCAGCGATGTTGCGCTCGTAACGCCGTTGCGCGACGGAATGAATCTTGTTGCAAAAGAGTATGTCGCCTCGCGTACCGAAGGAACGGGCGTCTTGATTTTGAGCGAGATGGCAGGCGCGGTCAAAGAGCTTGGCGAAGCCATCACCATCAATCCGAACAACAGAGAAGAAATCTCCGACGCGATGAAACAAGCGCTCGAGATTCCGCTCGACGAACAGAAGAGTCGCATACGTACGATGCAGCTTCGTCTGCGGCGCTACAATGTCAATCGGTGGGCGCAGGATTTCACCCATGAGCTGATGCAAACGGAACAGGTCCAGAACAAATTCTGCGCAAAGCTCATGAACTTCGCAGCGAAAGAAGAACTCATCGACGCGTATCGAAGTCGCTCACGCAGGATTCTTCTGCTCGATTACGACGGCACGCTGACGCCGCTTGTCAGTCACCCCGCAGCTGCTCGTCCAACGCAGGAACTCCTTCAGCTCATCACGTCGCTGGCAACCGTGCCGGGAAACAGTGTGGTGCTCATCAGCGGGCGAGACAAAGAAACGTTGCAGGCCTGGTTTGGCGCGTTGCCCGTGAGCCTCGCAGCCGAACATGGCACGTGGATACGAGAGTCGGGCGAAGAGTGGAAAATGCCGAAGCAGCTCACGAGCGATTGGAAAGCACAGATACGCGCGATTCTCGAAATCTACGCCGACCGACTGCCGGGTGCGATGATTGAAGAGAAGGACTTCTCACTGGCGTGGCACTATCGGACCGCCGACCCCGAGCAGGGCTTGATGCTTGCGCGCGAGTTGACCGATCATCTTGTCACCTTCACCGCAAACATCGATCTCCAAGTGATGCGCGGCCACAAGGTAATCGAAGTGAGAGGCGCGGGCGTGAACAAAGGTACCGCCGCGCAATATCTGCTCGCAAAAGATCAGTTCGATTTCATTCTCTCCTTGGGCGACGATTGGACGGACGAAGATATGTTCGGCGCGATGCCCGAGTGGGCATACACGATCAGAGTAGGCATGGCTGGCACACACGCGCGCTTCAACCTGCGAACGCCGCGCGACGTACTCCGCTTGCTCGAAACCATTGCAAAAGTGTCAGCGGAAATCGAATCGCCGGAGAAGACGTTAAGCGAAACGCGGTAGCGATCAGGCTTGTCACGCTGTTGGTGCAGCGTATGTTGGGCCACCGCGGAGCAGTCAACATCGGCGCCCACGTCTCGGCAACGTCATACGTACTGTTGCGATTCCGTGCCGACAGAGTTTGTCGGATGCTGCGCACTCGCTCGTGCGCGGGGTTGTCCGAACGCTAGAGTTCCGCCTGAGCCGGAGCCGGCCGCATGATGGCCGGCGGATTTTCGATGTTCCATCTCGTCTGTGAGTTTGAACCTCTCCACCACCCGCAGCAAATCTTCGGTCAGTCGATTCAGATCTTCAGCCGCATGGGCAATTTGCTCGGTGCCTTGCGCAGTTTCGCCGGTCACGGACGATATGCCTTCCACGTTCTTCGAAATCTCTTCGCTGGCGCTCGACTGTTGCTCGCTGGCCGCCGCAATCTGCGTCACCATGTCGGTCACGGTTTGCGAAATGCCGACGATCTCGCGCAACGAGACGCCCGCTTTGTCGGCAAACGCAATTCCCTCGTCCACCTCTTGCGTTCCCTGCTCCATCGAGAGCACCGCGTAGCCCGTGTCGGATTGGATTTTCTTGATCATCGTTGCAATCTCTTTCGTCGCCTTCGTGGTGCGCTCGGCGAGTTTGCGCACTTCATCCGCAACAACGGCGAAGCCGCGTCCCTGTTCGCCGGCTCGCGCAGCTTCGATGGCTGCGTTGAGCGCAAGGAGATTCGTCTGGTCGGCGATGTCATCAATCACCGAAATAATCTCGCCGATCTGATTACTTGATTTGCCAAGCTCGCGCACTGTACTCGCGGAGCGTTTCACAACGTCGGCGATGCGTCGCATGCCTTGCACCGTCTCTTCAACGACAAGACCTCCCTTTTCGGCGGCTTGCTTTGCTTTGTTCGCGGTTGCCGCCGTGTCCGAGGCATTCTTGGAGTTCTCAATGATCGTCTTGGTCATCTCCTCCACGGCGCTGGCAACCTCGCCGGCCTGCGAAGTTTGCTCCTGCGCGCCGGCAGCCATCTGTTCCGTGCTCGATGAAATTTCCGCGCTCGCGCTTGCGACGGCAATCGAAGCTTCTCTTACCTTCAACAATGTTTCTTTGATCGATGCGATGAACCTGTCGAACGATCGCGTCAGGTCGCCGATTTCATCCCGCCGATCCGACTCGAGCACGGTGTTCAGATCTGCATTGTCCAGTTGTTGCAGCATCTCCTTGAGCGGCCGCGCCATCATCCGTCCGATGAGCACGCCAATGAACACGGAGACCAGCAAGCCAACGATCAACGCGGAAAGTACCAGCCAGCGCAAGCCCGCCATTTGGCTCTCGACATCATCAACATAAATGCCGCTGCCGACAATCCAGCCCCACGGTTTGTATAACTTTACGTACGAAACTTTCGGCACCGGCTTGTCAGCGCCGGGCTTCGGCCACATATAGTCGACATATCCTTCTCCCTGTTCGCGACACACCCGCACGAACTCCATGAACAATCGCTTCCCATTCGGATCTTTGTTCTCGCTCAAGTCCTTGCCGTTCAATTCCGGTTTGTAGGGATGCATGATCATGCGCGGCGCTAGATCGTTGATCCAGAAGTATTCCTTCTCGTTGTAGCGAAGCGCCTGCACACTTTGCTTTGCGCGACGTTGCGCCTCTTCGACCGAGAACTCGCCCCGTTGTGCGAGCGAATCGAATTCAGCAATCACCGCATACGCCACGTCAACAATGTTGCTGGTTGCGGTCCTCTTTTCATCATAGATCTTCTCCTGCACCTTCGGAAGCACATAGAACCCGATGATCATTGCGAGTGAGAGAATGGAGACCACGGAGACGCCAATGACTTTCAGCGAGATACTCCAGTCCTGGAATCGTGTGATGCGGAATCCCTTTTTCAAAGCAAATCTCCTTATGTAGAAACTGAGTGATGCAGCAGCAATCACCATCACTATTCCAACTATCCACTGCAATGTTGAATTCTGATCGGCCGCTGGACGTTCGATGCGCGACGTAGTCGGCGCAGTTGTGCGGATCGGCTCTGCTTCATGTTTGGTCTCGATGGTCGTATTGACCGATGGCGTGAACGCGGGAGTTGTCGTCGCGGCCGCGTTCACAGAAGGCGCCGGTGCGATCCGTTTCGCCGTAGCCTTGGGACGCGGGGCCGGTTCTTTCGCGACGCCCGGCGGAGACTCATTCAACAACTTCATCAGCCGCTCACGTGTCGAGACTTCTGTCTCTTGTTGCTGTGACGCAACATTGTCCGCGGCGAGGATGAGCACAGCAACCAGCACCCACAGAACACCCGACAGCCATCCGCTCGAGAAATGTCGCAACGTTCTATCTTCCCGAATTGGCTTCATTGGTCGCGCATCAGAATGTAAAGTACTGCATCTGTATCGTGAGCTGACCGTTGCTGGCCGTTTCGGTCTTCGTCGGATCGGCGCTCAACCGATTGCGCACGACCACTTCGTATAACATCTTGACATTCAGATTGTGCCCGCTGAGATAGTAGTTCAAGCCAAGACCGTAGCGTTTGCTCGAGCGAAGTGAATTCTGCAAGCCGAGTGTTGCCGGCGTCGCGTTCACTTGCTTGAGTACCGATGCGTTCACGGTTTGCGATTCGAACCGCGCGTAGGGTTGAAGACCCAAGTCCTTGAAGAAGTATCCGGCTTCCGCGAAAAGAATGTTCTGCTTCGGAATTAGGCCGGTAAAGTACGTCGAGTCGGCGTCGCTGCCGCCGCCATTGAGGGCGGAGTAGCTGAGAGAAAGCGTGAAAGAACCAAGACTGCCAAACGGCATGTCGGCAAATCCATCAACCGCAAACGCCTGGTAACTTCCCTGCAAATCGAACCCGCCGCCGAGCGAAAGAATCTCGCTTTTACCAAGCGTTGTTCCGCTGTAGAAGATCCCTTTTTCTTTGTCTTTGAACGCGTAGTTCACTCGCGTTGTCAGGCGCAGCGGAGAGTACGCGTTCACATTTCTGCCGCTGAACACGCCGGCGCGGTACTCGAGTCTCTCATCACCGACGAAGCCGCGGAAGTTGACGCCAAGATCCCGACCCACATTGTTGTCAAGCGGCGTGCTCATGCTGAACTGATACGCGCCGTAATCCAGCGCCATCAACGAAGCCGCACTTTGCAAACTATTGCGCGTGAGGCCGACAAGCTGCAATCCCGCAATGATGCTGAACTCGGGAACAACGACATGCTGCACTTGCGCGTCCTGCACATACATTTGCACTTTGGCTGACTTCGTTCCGTTCGGCTCGACTTTGCCGATGTTCGGCGCATCGGACTCAAAGAAGAAGGAGGTGTTCTTGCCGATTTCTCCGCCAACCAACACGCGGAGCCGACGCACGTAGAGTTGTCGCTGCCAATGTCGCTTGGCAGTCGGATCGGCATCCTGTTTTGCCGTGGTCTGTTCTTCCAGCGTCTGGCCATGAACCTGCGCGAGGAATCCAACTTTGGCCGTTGGCCCTGTTGGAGGCGTGGCGGGCTTCGCGACGTCGGGAGCTTTCGCGTCAGCGATAGTCTTCTTCAACTCACCGAGCAGCGTGTTCAGTTGACCCGCGAGAGCGCCGATATCTTGCTTCTCTTGTTGCACGACGAGTTTTTCGAGAGCATCCAAACGCTTCTCCAGCGCGGCAGTGGCAGCAGGGTCGGCAGCCGGCGGGGATGACGTAGTCGCGGACGAAGCCATCGCGAGCGACGACCGAAGGCTTTCGACCTCCGATTTCAGCGCGGCCATATCTTGCTTGCGCTGAGTTTCCTCCGAAGCAATCTTCTGCTTCAGCGTGGACTCGATATCAACAACGATATCCACGACCTTCTTGAAATCTTGCCCCGACGCACTGAAACACAGCACCAACAGTACGGTTACAAGGACAAAGGATTTATTCATAGAGATAACTCCCTCTTTTATTCAGAATGTTCGCGCGGCCGAATACTCCTCTTTTCGCCGGCTCTCGTCTGCACATCCATAGCAAAGCCCATGGAACTGCAATCGAGCACATAGTCCTCCACCATTCTCATACCGGAAGGCGAGAATAGAGTGACTCTCATAATCTGTCTCAAGAAGAAGAACGAAGAACGCCGCTCGCAACTCTCACCCGCACATATCCAACCGGCAGCGAAGAAGATTATTCAGCACGCAGTGTTAGTTCTCTAAATGAACGTGGGTCGAAATGGGAGGATGTTACTCAAGTGATCAGCGCCCGACTTGATGGAACAATGTAAATGCCAGAAATAATATGGCATTTGTTCAACGGAAAAGCTTCAACGCGGGGCGATGAAGCAACTACTTGTGAAGAAAAATCCCGAGTCTCACACATGCTTGGGCAGTTGGCTAATATTCATCTGCGCGGTATGCATGACAGGAATGGGCTGAGTGTGTCATGAGATGGGGTTCAGTGAGGAAAATCAGCGGCGCACCGTTGACGTGAAGACTGTTGTGCAGCGTGTCAACGAGCTTGACAGATGTTTTTCAATTGTAGAAAGTTCTTGGCGGACGCGGGTGGTTTAGAAAGGCTTTCATCCCACCTTACCATACAGTTTGCGCTGCGAGAACAATCCGTTGTCAACGGCAGCATTCAGAGTGTTCATTACGTCGGGGAAGGCGAGTTGCGTTGCTTCGGGAATGGTGATCTGCTTTCCATCGATCAACGCCGATATCATCTGGAACGCATTTGCCGGCGCTTTGCCGTGCGTCGTATTGTTGAAGATGATGAAGACGCGTCTCCCACCCGCGCCGGTCGCTGCACACTTCTCGGCAAGAAAGTCGATGCGCCGACGAAGCTCGCGTACCTCACGCGGATTGTACAGGTAATCGTATCGCGCATCCATCTCGTTCGTAAGCCACCCTTTCTCGTTTCGTCCATGCAGTCGCACGTAAGCCGCATTGCCGATCACGCGAGTCACAAACGGCATCAGCTGGCTCACACGCGGAAGATCGGCATGCACGGGAAGCAGAAGATTTTCATTCAGAAACGTGATGAGGTTGGGTTGATTCCAGGATTCATGCCTGAACTCAACGTACATCGGGAAGCCGCGAAACACTTCGCCAAGTTTCACCAAATGAAATCTGTTTGAGCTTGTGTTGGTGAACGAGTACGGAAGCTGAACAAGAAGCGATCCCAGCCGATCGTTCTTCTGAAGCGCATGCAGTAGACCGCGCATGCGCGTCGCGGCGTCGGGATTGAATCGCTTCTCGTGCGAGAACGCCTTGTGAAGCTTCACGGTAAAACGAAACCGCTTGTTCTCCGCCACCGCTTCGATCCACTCCTGGGCATGACGCTCACCGAGTTCATCGTCCCAGAACGTCGCCCGGATTTCAACCGTGTCGAAGAAGCGGGCATAGTAGCGGAGCTTCAGCGTCGAGTACTCCGTCTCCGCACCGTAGAAGCACGTGCTCAACGATTCGTGTTCCCAACCACTTACCCCGACAAGATATTGCACACTATTGGTTGCCATCGGTTCCTCCAAGATTTTGCTTGACACAGCGATTCCAATTCCCTATCTTTGCTGCACCAAGATACGACATATATGTCGGCTTGTCAAGAGCGAAGTTGACAAATCTGTCAATGACTGCGGAACGCACATGAATGCCCCATCAACCACTCATCGATCATCCCTGAAAGAGCTTCAGCAGATTCCCGGCGTCGGGCCATCGATTGCCAAGGACCTTCTTGCCATCGGCATCACGCGCATCAATGACCTGAAAGGGAAAGATCCTGAGAGATTGTACGAGATGTCGAACCGCAAGGCGGGCGTCGTGCAGGATCGGTGCTTGCTCTATGTGTTTCGTTGCGCCGTGTACTTTGCCTCAACTAAAAAACCATCGCCGGAAAAACTCAATTGGTGGTACTGGAAAGACTATGGTCGTTGATGGTTGATAGTTGCCCGTTGACTATATACCGCGAAGGCGCCAGGACATCTAAGTGCGTGCAGCGTTCGTGGATCTTCGTGCCTTCGTGGTTCTCTTTGGAATTGTTTTGTTGGACGTACACTCTCAACCATTGAAAAAGGAACATCATGAAATCCACCATCGGCGATCGCATACATGAAGCCCGCGAGAACAAGGAGCTTGATCAGGCAACATTGTCGGACAAGGTTGGCATTGTGACGCGCACGCTTCAGCGCTGGGAAAAGGGTGAGCAAATTCCCGACGGCATCTCCATTACGAAGATTGCGAAAATCACCGGCACGCATCCGCATTGGCTGTTGACCGGCGAAGGCGAGATGTATCCAACCCCTTCACGACCCGACAATGTCTATCAGATGCCGACGACATTCCGGCGCAAAACCGCACTCGTGGATTTGCCGCTTGTCTCGGCGGTGCCCGCAGGAAAACTCGCGACCAACTTTCATCCCGATTATGTTGACGACTACGTTACAGTCGATGACGTGAAGGATGCGCAGGCCTTTGCACTCAAGGTGAAGGGAAACAGTATGGCGCCTCGCATCGAAGATGGCGACACCGTGATCGTCAGTCCCGCGCACGAGGCGCACAACGGCGACATCTGCGTCGTCCGCGTGAACGGCGAAGACACACTCAAGAAAGTGAAGTTCGAAGGCAACTACATTCACCTCGTGCCCCTCAATCCCGACTTCGAACCGGTGACCGTGAAGAAACGCGACGTGACGTTTGTATGGAAAGTGGTGAAGCTGATTAAAGAACTGTGAATGAAATCAACATGGGAGTTGTCGCGACAGTACTTTGAAATCTTACAAACTCTTATTATACTCTTGGGCGAAACTCTTTAATAAGAGTCAGTCTTATTATACAGCCCTTTAACAACGTGCAGCCGACCGATTTCACACAAGATGCACCGGGACAAATAATCAAAACAACCCAAGGCTATTGGGCATTTGTGCCTTCGCCGTTGCCGCCGCATTTGGATCTTTCCACTCACGTTATGAAGCTCTCTGATGCGGCTCACCTCGTGGGAAAACTCCATGGAATTGCCGGCGACCTTCCGAACCCGCATTTACTCATCGGTCCGTTTGTACGACGTGAAGCTGTTCTCTCCAGTCGCATCGAGGGGACGCAGGCATCTCTCTCCGATCTTGTTTTCTTTGAAGCGTCCGGTGAATCGTCTGCCGAAGTTTCCGACGTGCGAGAGGTGGCGAATTATGTCCATGCGTTGGAGTTCGGGTTGAAGCGTCTCGACAAACTGCCGCTCAGCCTGCGGCTGATGAAGGAGATGCATTCACGTCTGATGAAGGGAGTTCGGGGTGAAACGCTGACGCCGGGTGAATTTCGACGTTCGCAAAACTGGATCGGTCCTCCCGGATGCACACTTACCGATGCGGTCTATGTTCCACCACCTGTCGATGAGATGAAGCAATCTCTTGATGCATTTGAGAAATATCTCCATGCTTCCTCAAATCTTCCACCTCTGATACGGCTTGCACTGATCCACTATCAGTTCGAAGCAATCCATCCGTTTCTTGACGGCAACGGTCGCGTCGGTCGCTTGTTGATGACATTGATTCTGTGCAGCGAAGGATTGCTTCCCCAGCCGCTGCTGTACCTGAGCGCCTACTTTGAACGGCATCGCGCAGAGTACTACAGACACCTGTTAGCGGTAAGTCAAACCGGAGCATGGAACGCGTGGATTGAGTTTTTCCTCACCGGCGTCGCTGAACAATCGCAAGATGCAATCCAGAGGACGCAGAAGCTTCTTGGACTTTGGAAGCGTTACCGGGAACGGCTTCGTGCCGTACGCTCTTCTCCCACGATGCTTGAGCTTGTAGAACATTTGTTCTCCTCGCCTGCAATCTCCGTCTCGCAGGCTGCATCCCGTCTTAAGGTCACATATCCATCTGCGCAAAAAGCCATTGAGAGACTCGTTGAGATGAACATACTCAAAGAAGCCACAGGCAGACTGCGGAACAAAGTGTACGTTGCCCGGGAAATACTCCGTGTTGCTGAGGCGGAGAGCGTGACGTAGCTACCAAGTTGATCATTCAGAGAAGGAGAGACGCATGACACTCTACCAACTATTGAAACCAATCTCCCGCCTCAAGAGCAAAGAGCTTTCGCCGGGTCAGGCGTGGTCGATGTATCAAGTGGATGCTCTTGTGTCCACTGATTATTCGTCGAAGGACTTCAGCATTTCCATTGATGGCGTTTCGGTGTGCCTGACATATCAACGAAGAGGCGAAGAGCCTCGCGAGCGAATCAAAATCCCTCGACAGGAATTCAACAAGATGATTCAGTGGTATACGAAGCCGCAGAGGTTGAGAACGGTGAAAGAGATTGCGCGGAGTGTGATGAGGATTGGGAAAGAGATGGAAGCAGACCAAACAGGCTGACGGCCTTCTTAACAATTCAGGTTCCTTTCTTCGGACGAGGCTACCATGGACAAAAAAGATGTAAAGCGGAATTTGTTTGATCATTCAAGTGCAAAGGTTAGGCTTCTTAGTGAGTATTTGAAACGATATCTAAACATAATTGCAAATGATCCTTATACTGAGAGAATCAAAATCTATGATTTGTTCTGCGGCGAGGGACTTTATGACAATGGAGGTGAAGGTAGTCCACTCGCGATAATGCGATGTGTGAAGGACTTACATTTTGCAAACGTGGCCAAACTCTCAAGAATTGTCCCGATTGATTGCCATTTTAATGATATCGAGGGTAAGAAGGTACAGAAGCTGAAGAGCGCCATCAAAGACAAGTCTCTCCATTATGATAAGTTCGGCGATCTGAGTTTCAGCTCAGATGATTACAAAAATCAAGTAGACAACTTGAAGAAGCTGCTTCCGACTCTACATAAACAAAAAGTGTTTGTTTTCATAGATCCCTACGAGTACAAACATATTTCGGCCAGCGACATCAAGTCGTTGTTGTCTCAAAAACATTCTGAAGTTCTCTTGTTTCTTCCAACACAGTTCATGTATCGTTTTGACAAGAAAGGAACTCCACAGGCTTTGAAGGATTTCATTGAAGAGATTGTTGAGTACAAAAAGTGGAGAGAGAACGAAAACAATTCATCATGGGACTTCGTCAACCAGCTTAAGGAAGCCTTCAGAGAATATTTGGGCGTGCATCATTTTGTAGATACTTTTACAATTGAAAAAGATCAAAACACGGTTTTCAGTTTGTTTTTCTTCACCTCTCACATAAAAGGCTTCGAAAAAATGTTGGAGGCTAAGTGGGAGATCGACACCGAACAAGGTAAAGGATGGAATTACACAGGTAATCCCCCGAGTCTGTTTCATGCCTTCAAGACTAATCCACTCGAGGAGAAACTTAAAGTCTTTCTGCGCGGAAAACAGAGAACTAACGGCGACGCATATGAGTTTACGTTGCGAGCAGGCTTTCTTCCGAAACATGCAAACGAAGTATTCTACAATTGGCAAAACAATGGCAATCTAGAAGTGGTAACACGCAACGGAGAACGAGCAAGGAAGGGATCATTTTATATCGCTTACAACTATTATCGAGATGATTGCAACAAAGTCTCATTTAGGCTCAAATAAAAATGGCTGAATCCTCTATAGAATGGACAGAAATGACTTGGAATCCCACAACGGGTTGTTCCAAGATTTCCGCGGGCTGCAAATTCTGCTACGCTGAAATTATGTCCAAGCGTTTGCAAGCGATGGGTATTGAAAAATACAAGGATGGATTTAAAGTCAGGACGCATCCCGATACGCTCAACATCCCTTACACATGGAAATCATCCAAGATTGTTTTCGTCAATTCGATGAGCGACTTATTTCACGAACGAATCCCCTTGTTGTTTGTGCAGAAAGTTTTCGCTGTCATGAACGACAACCCGAACCATGTCTTCCAAATCCTGACCAAGCGAGCAGAGCGGTTGGTGGAAATCCACAAAGAACTCAAATGGTCGCACAATATTTGGATGGGCGTTTCGGTGGAGGATGACAGGGTCGTTCGTCGGATTGACTTACTTCGTAGAACCGATGCGCGTGTGAAGTTTCTCTCGTGCGAACCGCTCATCGGCCCGCTGCCGGGTTTGGACTTGAAGCATATCGATTGGGTCATCGTTGGCGGCGAGAGTGGACATCGACCTCGTCCAATGCATGTCGATTGGGTGCTGGATATTCAAGAGCAGTGCAAAAAGGCGAAGGTCGCATTCTTCTTCAAGCAATGGGGCGGGCGGAACAAAAAGGCAAGCGGGCGAGAGCTGAACGGACGAACATTTGATGACATGCCGCCGATTCTGCAGTCAACTTTGCGCCAACCACAAATCCAGATTTAACAGATGCCCTTTCTTGGTGAACTCAGCGCGTTGCTGACTGCGTGCCTTTGGTCGTGCAGTGCGCTTCTCTTTACGTCGGCAACGAAGCGCGTCGGATCGAGCTATGTGAACAGTGCGCGGCTTGTGCTTGCGGCGCTGTTTCTCGTTCCCACGATTGCGGTGTTCGATCTCAACATCGCGCTTTCCACATCACAGCTTGTCTATCTCAGCCTCAGCGGCGTCATCGGGCTGACGCTGGGCGACACGTTTCTCTTCAAGGCGTTCAAGGATATCGGTGCGCGCATCTCAATGCTCATGATGTCGGCGGCGCCGGCAATTGCCGCGTTGCTTGCGTACGGCATGCTCGGAGAGACGCTCTCCGTGCTCGGCATCGCAGGAATTGCCGTCACGCTGTTCGGCATCGCAATCGTTGTGCTCGATCGCAGCGGCAGCCGACACGAGCGAACCAGCGTCACAGCGTTAGGACTCCTGTATGCGTTCCTCGCCGCAATCGGTCAGGGCGTAGGATTGATCTTTGCGAAACTTGCATTCCGTGAATCGCCGGTGAACGGCTTTGTCGCAACCGAAGTGCGTATTGTTGCCGCACTCGCTCTCCTGCTTCCTCTGCTTATCATGACGAACCGCCTGCGCAATCCGGTTCGCGTCTTTTCCACGGACACGAAAGCTCTTCTGCTCACAAGTATCGGCGCAGTGATCGGACCTTTCCTCGGCATCTCGTTCAGTCTCATCGCAATTGAGTACGCGAAGGTAGGCATTGCGGCAACGATCATGGCAACCGTCCCCATAATCATGTTGCCGCTCGTCAAAATTGTGTATCGTGAAAAACTGTCGATGCGGGCAATTGTCGGCGCGTTCGTTGCGGTTGCTGGCGTTGCGATGCTGTTCTTGCAGTGACGACCGGTTTCGAGAAGAGTTGACAGGGTTAAACACATAAACCTGAGGTGCGACAGCAATTCTATGCAGTAGCCGGGCGCTGGATGTTTGGGTTTGCTTGTTCCTCCCCAATCTTTCTCCACCAATCACCCAACGGACCTTCGCTTGCCGCTTTGCGGAAGTAATCGATTTCCTCTTTCGGGCTCATGCCTTTGATGTTCTCTAAGATTGCTTCTTGTGCTTCTCTCTTCGCGACAATGCAATCGAATTCTTTACTATTCATCATGCTCTCCGCAATCTTCACAGCTTCTCCACCGGATACCTGTCCAGCATATCGAGTATTCCCTCGATCGTTTTGGGTGAGTTTCCCTCAGCGCGGTTGTTGATGTACGCGTACAACGCGCGGCCATCCGCGATACAGTGGCGCACGGCCTCGGCCACGCCCATCCGCAACTCGGGATTTTCCTCCTTGATCTCGTTGTAGGGTTGGAAGAGTCTCACAGCATCTTCGTATCTTCGCCCGGTTTTCAAGAGCGCTCGCGCAACGGAGAATTTTGTCGTGAACACGCCTGCGATTTGGAGTTGTTGAATGATGGGGGGCATGCGGGTCCAATTGTTCAAGAGATGTGCAACACCATGCGATTGCAGCATCTTCAGATACTCTTCCGTCAAAAAATCACTGTTGCGCAACTCGACCGCATAGTCGATTCCTTTCGGAAGCTTCGAGAGGAAATCATCAAGCAACTGAACGAACGCGTCGTAGCTGATTCCGGAATTCCGATGAAACGTGGAAAACTCAAAGATGATGACGCCGCGCTTGTGCTTCAACGCCTCAAGAGGCTTGAGGAAAGCGTCTTGAAACAATTCCGTGTTGAGGAAATCCGGGTTCTCCGTTCCCGCCTTCGGTCCGAAGCGCGGAAGATTGGGGTAACGTTTGATGGTGATGCGATCAGTGACCTTCAGAGCAATCTTGAAATCATCCGTCGTCTGGTCGTGGATGATGTTCATTTTGTCGGGATCGGGAAAGTCGTAGAGCGCAAAATCGGCGCAGACCGTGGGAAAGATGTCGGAGTATTCTGCCAGTGCGTTCTGCTCGAATAATTTCTTCGAAGAATATTTCTTGTTATAGATCTGTCCTTTCCAGCCGATGTATTTCCACGACGACCCGCCGAAGTAAATTCCCTGGCTTGCCCAGCGACGAATGCGCGGGCGGTTCTTCTCAATGTATTCGGAGGTCGAAGCAGCGTGCTCGATCTGTTCTGCCGCATCGCCGAAGAGCGATAATGTTTGCTCGTCTGATTTTCGTTTCGCCATGATGCAATATAACGATAGTCGCGGGGAAATTCAGACTGGCGAATTCTCAGTGCGGCAAGAGGAAACGGTGTTTCGGAAGCGCCGAGGAACTCGGGATGTCAAGCAGGACAATTCATCATCCTTTGGTCGCATAGCATGACCGTTCTACGTTCATGCTCCCATGACAACGCCAACTATGCGTTTTACTCTATTGACAACACGACAAATATGTCGTATCATGAAATCGAGGTCAGCGATGAATATCAACTCAACACCCACAACACTTGTTCCCTACACAACCCTACTGCGGCGGTTTGAGGCGGAGCCATCGGGAAAGCTGTTTTGTTTGTACGGCGATCGCAGCGTGTTCCGGCTGTCGTTGTATGCAGCATCGCACGCATTGCTTTCGAACATTCCGATAGCGCTGGTGGACGGGACGAACCGCTTCGATGTGTATTACATCGCGGAATTTGCGCGACGGGCAACTCATCAGCAGCGTATTGCTCCTGAGGAATTGTTGCAGCGCATGTTTATTTCACGCGCGTTCACCTGCTATCAGATGGAGGCGACGCTGACCGAGCGCTTGCCTGCGTTCGCGCAACGCAAACACACGCCCATCATCATCATCTTCGGTCTTCTCGACTCCTTCTACGACGAGCAGGCGCCGCTCTTTGAAGTGAAAGCTAGCATTCAGCGCATCATCGCCTCTCTGCACAAACTGAAGCAACAACATTTTTCCATATTGCTGGCATCGCAAGAGATGAAGCTGGCATCGAGTGAGCGGAATGCATTGTTCCCCAAACTTAAGTCGGCGATGGATGAAGTATTTCGCGTAACTGAGAATCAAGGACAACCGAGAATCGTTCACGAAATGTCGTATGGAAAGTATTTAGGAATTCGAAACCAAGGAGGCTCGCATGGGAAGAACGGTCCCGACATTCACCATGGTCATCCAGCAGGAGATGGAAAGCTGGTCCAAGTTCCGCCGCGGAATGCGGAAGGAAGATCAGGACGCACTCGATGAGCTGTTCCGCGCTGCGCGCCTGCAGTTGGCAAGCAGCGCGTACGCTGCACGGCCGATTCCGTTCGAAAGTATTGCGATGTCCATGATGGTAATGCAGCAGCGGGTGATACAGGAGTTGAGGGAGAGGGTGGGAAGGCTGGAAGGAGTGGAGATTTGTCATTCTGAACGAAGCGCAGCGGAGTGAAGAATCCATAACCTCGTTACTTCAATACGATCCATTTATAGATTCTTCGCCACTGAGTAGCGTGGCTCAGAATGACAAAAGGAGCAACAGTGTTCACACGCATTATTGGTTGGCTGTTCGATGTTTACCCGTCGGGCAAAGGAATCACTCTCTGGCTGATTGACCGGGAGGGAACGAAGTATTGCGCATCGAGGCCGTTCGTTCCTTCCCTCTATATGCACATTGCAGAGAACGAAGAACGGCATGTCGCCGCGCTGACGAAGTCGTTTCCATTTCCTGTAACGTTGTATAGAGTCGTCCGACGCGAGATTTACTCGAATCAGGAGTGGAACATGCTGAGCGTCAACGTCTCCGACACAACGCAGTTCAAGAATGTTGTCTGGAAGCTTGAACGATCGTTTCCGCATTTTGTGTTCTTCAATTCTGATATCCCTGTTCCACAGATGTTCTTTTACGAGACGGGATTATTTCCGCTTGCGTACGGTGAATACGGCATTCAGAACGGTATACTCACGGAATGGAACCTCAACGACTCGTACGATTCCATAACGTATACTCTACCGCCGTTGGTGACGATGAAGCTGAACAACCGCTCGGATTTTATCTCGCCAAAATTCCGGAAGCATTATCAACTTGAGGTGAGTTACGAAGGAGAGTCGTTTAGTTTAGAGGATGAAGAGCCAACCAATATTCTCCATTCCTTGAATCGACACCTGCAGCGTTGCGATCCCGATATCATTCACACACAATTTGGCGACGCCATTCTTCTGCCGATGCTCACGAGTCTTTCTGCCGAATTGAAGATTCCTCTACAACTGAATCGCGACGCGACGGCCGGTTACTTCACGACGAAAGAATCGAGTTACTTTGTGTACGGTAAGATTGCGCACAAAGACGGGGCATTCGAGCTTGCCGGTCGCTGGCATCTCGATGTCGAGAATTCGTTTATGATGGGTGAATCGGGTCTTGACGGCATAGCAGAGATCGCGCGGCTCACGCAGCTGCCGGTGCAACATCAATCCCGCTCAACAATCGGAACAGCGCTTTCGTCAATGCAATTGTCGTGGGCGTACCGGAACGGCTACCTCGTGCCCGCAAAGAAACGCGAACCCGAAGATTTCAAATCCGCGGCGACACTGCTGCTTGCCGACCGCGGCGGCCTGATCTTTCAACCGAAACTTGGATTTCACGAACAAATTGCCGAGCTGGACTTTGTCTCGATGTATCCTTCGATTATGGTGCAGCACAATGTTTCTCCCGAGACAGTGAATTGCAGGTGTTGTGTCAACGAAACTGTTCCCGAACTGAAGTACGCAATCTGCACCGAGAGGACAGGCATAGTTCCATCCACCCTGAAACCAATTGTGGATCGGCGCTCATGGTATAAAAAAGAAAAGAAGCGCCTGAAGAAGCTCAACGATGAACGCTGGCATTTGTACGACCACAGGCAGAACGCATTGAAGTGGATTCTGGTGACTTGCTTTGGCTATCTCGGCTACAAGAACGCCCGCTTCGGAAAAATCGAAGCGCATGAATCGGTGAATGCATTCTCACGTGAGAAGATTCTCCAGGCTAAGGAAATCGCGGAGGCTCAAGGGTTCGAGTTCATTCATGCCATCGTTGATTGTATGTGGTTGAAGAAAGCAGGCGCAACCGAACGCGACTATGAGCAACTCTGCGCAGAAGTGACCGCTACGACCAAAGTCGAGATTTCGTTGGAGGGAATTTACAAATGGATTCTGTTCCCATCATCCAAAATGGATCCGAATATTCCGACGGCAAACAAATACGTTGGCTATTATTCTGATGACGAGATAAAAATCCGCGGTATCGAAGTCCGGCGGCGCGACACGCCGGTATTTATCAAGCGCATGCAGGGCGAGATGCTGGAAGTGCTGAAGCCTGCACGCGACATCAACGATGTGGAAGAGCTTGTCCCCGCAATGCTGTCAAAGGCAAAAGAGTTCATCGAGTTGCTCCGGTCGGGAAAAGCAAATCCGTTGGAGCTTGTCATCAAACGACACATCACGCAAGAAGCAGATGACTACAAGAACCGGAGCGCGAGCGCAGAAGTTGCCAAGGCACTCGATGAAGCAGGCATCAAGCTCGCACCCGGCGAGGCGATTGAATACATTCTGGTTGATGCCTGCCTGTCCGGCAGGCAGGCAACCGGGAAGAAGAAGCCACAGAAGGCTATACCACTTTCACTTTATTCATTCGACGAAGGCTACGACATCGAGAAGTACACGGAGATGGCGTTGAAAGCAGTGGAAACGTTATTGCTGCCGTTCGGGTGGGATGTGGAAAAATTGAGAGGCTGTTTGTACGGCTTCACGCCGAAGAAGAGAAAATCTTCCGAACGCCAAAGCACTCAACTCGAACTCGGATCGTTTGAATAACAGAAACCGCCGAGTCGTAGTGACACGGTCGAACGTCTTGCGTCACGCAACTCGGCGGCTTGCTCTTTACTATCTCCCTCTGCCTCCCCTGCCGCCTCCTCCGCTACGACCTGAATTCTGCGGAGCTTGTCGTGGCGCCTCACGACTTCGCTCCGGCGTGCGAAACTGCGGACGCTGTTGCGGTCTATCGACATTCGGGCTGCGGTATTCTCGCCGAGGCCGATCGACCGTGCCTTCACGGCTACGTTCACGAGGCTTCCCTTCGGGCTGCACTTGAGGCTGGCGCTCGCGTGACCTATCGATGTCGGCCGGACGCCTGTTTCGTTGATCGTTCGCATCCACGCGGCCTCGCGGGGTAATCGGTTCGCCGCGCTGTCTGAATTCTTCCGCGCGACGCATATCGCGTCCTTCTTCACGCTCAATGTCCCGCGACCGGATATCAATCTTCCGTGTGTCGAGATCGAGCGTGCGCCCGCCTTCTTCACGAAGGCGCGATGGCCGATCAAGATTTCCGGCGCGATCATCACGGTGCTCGATGCGCGGACGATAGACTTCGATCTGATCTCGGCCGCCGTCACGCACAATGCGCTCCGCTTGACGATCATTCACTTCGCGTACACGCACAGGCTCGACACGAACATTGCCGCGTCGCTCCACAAATTCGCGGTCAGGTCCGCGTGTCACAATGCGCCCGCCGCTGTAGCGCACGCTTCCGCCGCCACGCGTCACGCCGACGAACCGTCTGTTATCATCCGACCGATAGACGTATTTGTGTACGTGAGAATGTGTAATGTACCCGCAGCCAACAAACGACCACCAATGATGAGGAGTGTACCACCGCGTGCGATAGTGAATGCCCCAGCTAATGTTGAACACCGCGTACGGACTTAGCGGCGCCCAGCCAATATAGTCAGGACCGTATCGCCACTCCACCCACGCCGGCGCCCAATCGTAGCCGGGAATCCAGATCCATCCATAATACTCATCATAGTGCCAGCGACCATAATGATACGCGGCCCAGCCCCACGGCTCATCGCTCACCCAATACCAGCCGTCATCGGTCCACGCCCACTGTCCAACCGTATATGGACGCCAACCGACCGCAATGCCGGCAGGACGCCATCCATACACACCGCCGCCGACAGAAATCCAATCTCCGTACGGACTCAATCCATCATAAAACACACTGAACGAAACGCCGACCTGGCTGTACGATGTTTGCGGAACGGCAACACCGAGAGCAGCGAGAAGAATGAGAGAACCGACAATCTTTTTCATGTCAACCTCACAAAATGACTAATCGTGCGGAGAGCATGAGTTCAATCAACATGCCAAAGAAAATGCCCCGCAATCATCCGTTTGAGTGCGCGGCGCCGCGCTCAACGTAGAGAAATCTGGTCAATCACGCGCATTGCGTACACTTCTATAGCCGTCGATTCAGGGACGGTGTCCTAACAAGTAGGCGATGATTCCTTTTTGAATGTGAAGCCGATTCTCCGCTTGCTCGAGCACGATCGATTGCTTGCCGTCGAGAATGTCGCGCGTAATTTCTTCGCCGCGGTTCGCAGGCAGACGATGCATGACGAGACACTCCGGCTTCGCATGCTTGAGCAATGATGCATTCACTTGATATTGTTTGAAGATGATTTGTCGCCGGCCCGCATCGTGCGTCGAAGGCCAGACATCTGTGTAGATCACGTCTGCATCTTTCACGGCCGCGACCGGATCGGGAATGAATTCGATCGTGCTCACCTTCGCGGCTTGCGCCTGATCGACGACGCCGGGATGCGGCTCATATCCGGTTGGCGAGGAGATGACAAGATTGAACGGAATCTTTTCCGCTAACTCGAGAAACGAGTTCGCCATGTTGTTTCCGTCGCCGACGTACACAAGTCGCATCGAAGGCGTGGCTTTCCCTTTCTCCTGTAACGTGAAGTAATCGGCAAGCACCTGACACGGATGCACAAGGTCGGTCAATGCGTTGATAACCGGAACTGTTGCCGACTCGGCGAGCTGCACAACAGTAAGATGCTTGATCGTGCGTGCAACGATCAGCTCGTTGTAGCGGGAAAGGACGGAGGCAACATCGTGCACCGATTCGCGCGTCGCGATGCCGATCGAGTCTTGCTGGAGAAACAACGGATGGCCGCCGAGCTGCGCAATGCCGACTTCGAACGAGACACGCGTGCGCAATGACTGTCGCTCGAAAATCAATGCAGCGCTCTTCTGCGCCAGCGGCGCAAAGTTTTTCATCTCGCCGCACTTGATGTGGTTCGCGAGCGTAAAGATATCGAGAAGTTCTTGCCTGTTCCAGGAAGCAAACGAAATGAGATCACGTTTCATGGATTCCCTGATGGAGTTCATGGTGGATGAAGACTGAGAGGCTGATCAAAAGGTAGGGAACTACACAGAGAAATCCAATTCACCCATAGAGATGTATCGTCTCACATTGGCAAGGAGCCTACAGCGTTGCAGAATGATAGTACGATGGCATGGGGACGTGCATGAGTTTTTGTTCGCATGTTGAACAGAGGCGTTGCGCCGGATCTGTGTCAAGCTCATCATGACTGATTGCCGACTTGCAGCTCAAACAGATTCCATACGTTCCGTTCTCAAGCCGGTCGAGCGCCTGCCGCAACTCTTCCAGCCGCGGATCACTTCTGAATGCGAGAAGCGCATCCAGCTCGTGCACAGAAAGGTCGCCTCCAACAAACGGCTCCCTGGGGTACATGATTGAGTATTGGTCGGCCAACAGATCATAGAGTTTCGACAGAATCAGCCTCCGAACCACTCGCTTGCTCTTTGCCATAACTCCTCCAAACATCTTCTGATGAATCGTAGAAGACCCCCCTTTCTCCTGCACCTGAGTTGCACAAGGGTTGCACGTATAGAGAACAGTCTGCTAGAAGGTACAAAAGTATATTCCAAAGTCAACAGAAAGGTTGTTATTCCTAACGATTTTTTCGGAGGAAGGTTCCGGCGTGGGTGACAATTTTATGACGAAGGGTTATGAGGCAGAGCTTTCGGGGGGATGAACTGTTGGGCTTGCTATTCCCCCAGGAAACCGTTTTCAGAGGCGGATTAGGGGTCAAATGATCTCGACAGCGCCTTGCTCCATCCAACCTACTTTCCCGTCAAGAAGGCGGATCTTATACCAACGCTCTACGTTGTCGATAATGAAGACCTTGACGCCGGCATGCAGGACGAATGCATCGCTGCTCTTGGCATCGGGGGAGTTCTTTATTGTCGTGATGTTCGCCGTGACAATTCCTTCGCTTCGGCTTTCTACCTGATTCAATTTGCCGACGAACACGACAACAGACAACGCGAGCAGCACTGCGCACGCGAGCGAGCCAAAGAACGCCAGTCGCCGCCTGGCGTACGAGGGGGCAAGAATCGCGAGGACGATCGCACCGATCAGCAAAAAGAAAAAGAAAGACATCACCCACGTCGCAGCCGTGAGCGAGATCGACGTCTTGATCGCATCCCACCAATCCCAAATAAACAGCCGCGGCGTCGGATCGATCCGGTCGGTGATCATAAGGTTCGCCAGCTGAAGGTTATGGCGCAGATCGTCGTCGGTCGGCATCAGACGGAGCGCACGCTCGTAGTTGAGAATCGCTTTGCCGATGTTTGATGACTTGTAGTATGCGTTTCCGAGATTGTAATACACCTCGCCGCTGGCGACGCCGGTCTTCAGCACAGCTTCGTATTTGACAATCGCCCCGGCATAGTTCCCCTGCTGATAGAGTTGATTTGCCTGAACGAAAAATTGTTCCGGACTTTCGGCTCGCAGAGCGCCGGCAACAAGTGCAACGAGCGCGACGAAAAGAGTCTTGGTCATGATTTCAGTGTGCGTTCCAGATCAACGATTATCTTGCTCGCAGTGTCGTACGTGTGCTTCATCGAATCTGCGGAGAGACTTGTCGGAGCGAAGCGCGCCATCTCGCAGGTTTCGAGCAGCGACTTGAGTGCATCTGAGCTTTCAGCCGGGATTGAGCGCCGAACAAGTTCGTTCACCGCGCCCTCAATCGAGAGATCGGCCTGCTGAATATTCAGCTTGTCGCCAAGATACTTCCACATCGAGCGAGCAACTTCAGAGTAGAACTGAATCTTCTTTTCGGATGAACCCTGTTGCCCATCCGTGAGTTGTTTCATCATCACTTCTGCATTCTTCAAACCTTTGCGCGCAACTTTGATCGCGCGGCGATTCCGGTAGCCGACAACATCGTCCATCACCGCCTGACGCTGTCGGGCATACACAATCGCTCCGGCAAGACCGGCTAACGGCAACAGCATCACCCCTACAAACACACCGCTCGTGTGCAGATGTGAACCTTGCTGCACGAGCGACGGCGCGCCGACTTTGATGAATCGGATGTCTTGATTGAGCAGTTGAACATCTTCCCGTGAGTTCGACGAAATGAACGGCTGCGCGCCTGCCGCGCCCTGTGCTACATCAATCTCGACCTCGTCCGAACTCAACGTGACGTAGTGGTTTCTCGCGAGATCGAAATAGCTGAACTGCACCGGCTTGATCGTTTTCTTTCCCGGATATCTTGGGATCAAAATGTACTCGACTGTCTTCGATCCCGAGATTTTTCCTTCACGACGGTTGATATTGTCCGTCACTTTGGGCGTGTACTGCTCAAAGTCTGCCGGGATATCGATCGTCGGTGTCTCAAGCACTTTCACGTTTCCAGTTCCGCTGATCGTGACGCGATAGCTGAGCGGCTCGTTCGTTTTTGTTTTCTGCTTATCGACTTTCGCGGCGAGAGAAAATTTGCCGACCGCGCCCTTGAAGCTGTTCGGCGCTCCCGGCGGCAGCGCATCGACTTTTACGCGAATCGGATCGCTCTTGACGACATATTCGATTTGCCGACCGAATGGATTTCCGTTGAACACATCGAACGGATCCCAATTTCTATCGCGCACCGTGACGAGGGTGGTGATTTCCATTGGCCCAATCTCGAGCGTACCCGACTGCGTTGGAAACAATGCCGACCTCTTGATCACGCCAACCTGAAACTGCTTGCCGTTGATAACTTCGTTGGACAACTGAATCTGCTTCGGCATCTCGACGTCCTCACTCCAGAAGCCGGTCATCGTCGGCGCTTTGGTGAGATTGTAGTTCTGCACAGAAACCCGCGTGTAGATCCTGTAAACGATATTGAGCTGCTCGCCTTGCATCACACGCGACTTATCCAGACTCGCCCGCAGGAAGAGATTGCTCCCAAGCTGATCGCGCACATTTGCATCGCCGCCGCCGCCCTGTTGAGCGCGCTGCTGCTGTTGCGGCTGACCCTTGATCACTTCCAGCGTGATCGGGTTGGACGTGTGCGTTTTGCCGCCAGCCTCAATCGATGCGGCGCCAATGGTGAACTTACCGACTTCCTTCGGCTGCAATGTGTAGCTGTACGTCATCGACGAAGAGACTGCGCCGTTGATAATCTGCATGCTCGACGACGTGCTCGGCCCCATCAGCACATGAAATTTGTCAAGGTTCGGCAGTCGAAGATTCTTCCCGCCCCCCGTTCCGGCATTCGACAGCGTGAATGAGAGCGCGAATTGGTCATCGACGCCGACCGGATTTCTATCGATGCTTGCCTGGAACCCTGTTTCCTGCGCGCGCAGGATCGCGCCGCCGAGCAGCGCCATTCCGATGAGTGCTGCAATGCTGAGTCGTCTCACCTTACCAATCCTTCTCCGCCTTCGGACGACCGGCAGCTTTTTGTTGGCGAAGTTTTCGTTGGACTTCCTTCTCATTGTTCTTCAGTACTTCCAAAATCCGTTCGGCATCAGCCTTCGACATTTGCCTCTGCTGCTGTTGTTGCTGTTGCTGCTTTTGCTGCTCAGGCTTCTGCTGATCCTGCTGGTTCTGCTTCTCTTGATCCTGCTTGTTTTGGTCCTGCTTCTTGTCCTGGTCCTGGTCCTGGTTCTGGTTCTTATCCTGATCCTTCTTTTGTTTTCGTAATTGCGCCAACAAATCTCGAATCAGAGGATTGTATGGCCAATGCCCGACGCCTTCCTCGAGCAGTTTAATAGCTGTATCTGTTTTTCCACTGATATGAATTTTCGACGCTTCATCGAAATACCAGCTAGCGGGTCGTTGTGCGCTAGCGGCCGTCAGAATTCCGAAGAGCATGACTCCCAGTACTGTTATTCGCTTTTGTACCGTCATGTCAATTCCTCCGCTTTACCCCAACGACAACTCCGATGCGCTCAATGAAGTCATTGAACGCTGCAACTGTAGGGTCTTTCCTAAGGCCGTCATTCATGAGTCCGTACGCATCTTCGAACTTCGACCTTGCGACCAAAGTCTCGGCCTGACGCTTCAATCGTTTTGCCCATTCTGAAGGTTCGGGTGGCTTGCCCTTGCCGCCTTTACCTTGTGAGGACTTCATTTTCAGAATCGCGTATGAAAGATTGTACTTCGCATCCTGATCGTCAGGATTCAGCTTCAACGATTCGGTGAACGCCTTCACCGCCTCTTCATACTTTTGTGCTTGCAGATGCGTGTCCCCCAGATTGAAGTAAGACTTTGCTTTCTGCGACGGTGTCTGGCTGCGTTGAATCGCCTCTTCGTACTGCTTCACCGACTCATCGTACTTATTCTGACGGTAGAACGAATTACCCAGATTGAAATGTCCGGGAACCGACGTGACGTCTTTTTCCACCGCCTTCTTGTAATTGACTTCGGCATCCGCGTACTTCTTCTCGTCGTACATATCGTTTCCGTTGTTCACCAACGACCGAACAGACTGCGCCTGCGCGACACACGCCATCAAAACCAAATAACTAACGACAAATGACACGCACTTTCTCACACTTCCACCTCTCTCTTGAGCGGATTCCATTTTGCTAACCAGCCGATCTTCTTCTCTGAAATCAACAACTCCATGATGAGAAGAAGGATTCCCGCAGCGACGAAGAATTGAAATCGCGATTCGAAATCGGTGAACTGCTTTGTGCCGAACTCGCGCTTCTGCAACGCGTTGATCGCTTTGTAGATTTCGTTCAGCTCGTCCTGCGTGTTTGTGCCGCGGTAATACGCGCCTTTCCCGATGTCGGCGATCCTTTCCAGCGACGCCTCATCGAGCTTCGTCATGACGACGCTGCCCAGGCGGTCGCGTTTGAAATCAACCTGCTGGCCGTACGCGTTGTACACCGGAATGGGCGTTCCGTCCGGTGAACCCAATCCGATGGTGTAAATGAGAATACCCTTCTTCGCAGCCTCTTCTGCAGCGGCGAACGCATCGCCTTCGGTATTTTCGCCGTCGGTGATGATGACCAACACTTTGGTCGTCGGCTCTTCAAAATTGTACGACTCCATCGCCCGCTCGATTGCCGATGCCAGCGAGGTGCCCGGCACGGGGACCGCATCCACATCGACGACATCGAGAAACAGTTTTGCCCCGCTGTAATCCGTCGTCAACGGAAACTGCGTGAACCCTTCGCCGGCAAACACCACCATGCCAATCCGGTCGCCGCCCAGTCGATCGATCAGATTACGAATCTCGAACTTTGCTTTCTCCAGTCGGTTGGGCTTGATGTCCTCCGCCTTCATGCTCAACGATACGTCGAGCGCAATAAAAATATCGACGCCTTCCTGTTTCACTTCCTGCAGCCGCGTTCCGATCTGTGGATTTGCATACGCGATGATGAGCACGGCGTACGCGAGCAGAAAGAACGCTGCTTTGGTAAATCGCTTCGGCTTGCTCGCCGATTCTGCAAGACGCGCGAGAATGTTCAGATCGCCAAATGCGCTCAACGACTTCTTCCGTTGCCGCACAACAATCCAATACAAAAGTACGAACGCGGGAATGAACCCGAGCAGCCAGAGATATTCTTCGTGTGCAAATCGAATCATGGCTACGGCAGCTTTCGGAAATATGTGTTCGAAAGTATCAACTCGAGCGCGAGAGCAACCAACGCAAGTCCCGCCCAATCGTAGAACAGCTCCGAGTAGGAACGGTACGAGCGGACTTCGATGCGCGTCTTCTCAAGCTCGTCAATGTCGTCGTAGATTTGGCGGAGTGTCCGGTTGTTTGTTGCACGGAAGTATTGTCCGTCCGTCAGCTCGGCGATTTTTGTCAGCGTCTTCTCATCCACATCAACGGGCATGAACTGAATGCGCTCGCCGAACGGAGTCTGCACCGGAAAAGGAGCTTCCCCTTTCGCAGTGCCGACGCCGACGGTGTAGACGCGAATGCCGAACGTCTGAGCAATCTGGGTCGCCGTGAGTGGATCGATCTCGCCGCGATTGTTCACGCCGTCGGTGAGGAGAATGATGACTTTGCTTTTTGCCTTGCTCTCTTTCAGTCGGTTCACGCCCTGCGCAATCGCCATCCCGATGGCTGTCCCGTCCTCAATGATTCCCTGCTTGACGGCGGCCAGTTGATTCTTCAGCACGCGATAATCAAGCGTCATCGGGCATTGCGTAAAACTCTCGCCGGAAAAAATCACCAGCCCGATGCGGTCGTTCGTTCGTCCGTCGATGAATTTCATCATCACCTCGCGGGCGGCTTCGATGCGGTTCGGCGACAAGTCCCGCGCAAGCATACTGCCCGAGATGTCGAACAGCAGCACGATGTCGATGCCTTCGGTGTACACGTTTTCGCCCTGCGAGGTTGAGCGCGGACGCGCCAGCGCAACAATCAGCACCGCGATCACCAGCAGGCGGAGGATGAACGGAACATGCCGCAGCCGCTCCTTTGTCGTGGCCTTCATTTCCGCAAACGGCCGCAGACTTGAGTAGCGAATATCGCTTGTTGCATTCTTATATCGTCGAATGTACCAAAAGACGATGAGCGGAATGATCAGCAGCGCGTACAGAAATTCTGGATTGGCAAACTGCACATTCGGATCAAACATGCGCCGCCTCCTTCGCCGCTTCGTTCGTTTCCAGCGGCTTCATCTCGATCACTCGCGTCTTATCGATAATCTCAAAAGCTGTCGCAAGCATGTCTTCGTGATCAGGAATGCTCGGCTCGTACTTCGCGAATTTTACGAGATCGGCGCGGCGCAGAATCCGATTCGTCGGCTCGATGATCGGATGCGCCGAGGGAAACTGCCGCAAGTCGCTCAGCGTCTCTTCCGTCGTCTTTTCAAGCGACATGAAACCGTACCGATTCTCAAAATAGCGGCGCACAATTTCCGTCGCTTCGGAATAGAACGGCTTGATGAGACCTTGCTGCCAGAGTCGTTTCTCTTTCAGGATGGCAAGTTCTTCCAACGCAATCACATGAGCAGGCTTCTCCGGAGGAATGTACACGTCTTCGGGTGTGCGCTCCTTCTTTCTCTTGCGATAGAGATAGATGTTGTACGCGAGGACCGCGATTGCAACAAGCGACCCGACAATCAGCGAGAGTTCCGCAACAGTCAGCGGAATGGAAAGCACCGGCTTGATGTCTTTAATGCCCAACGCTGTGTCAACTTCGACCAAACGGATTTTGAGAACGAGCGGATTTGTTGCAATGATGTTGATGGTGGAGTCGTTGGGGAGTTGATACGCGAATTGAATGGGCGGCACGATTGCCGTGCCCGAATCGTATGCCGCCATCGTGAGACTCGTTCGTGAGCTGCTGTTGGTCGACTCGTGTATGGAATCGCGATTGAGCACGAAGAGCGTTCCGAGCGTATCTGCCAGAAGCACGTTCACCGCAGCATCCGCCGGATGATGCAACTCGACATGCACGGTGATGGGGTCGCCCACGTAAAAGGTTGTCGAATCCGTCCACGCTCGCGCGTCCTGCGTTTGCGCATGCAGCCCGATGGAGGCGCATGCCAGACCGAGCACCACTATGACAACACTTCGCTTCATCACCAGCGTGCTTCTCTCAATTTGAAGAAATCGACAATCGGTTTGATGTAGGGGCGGTCAATGCGAACCGGGATCGCGTCAACTCTGCTGCGCAGGAACATTGCCTTCCGCTGTGCGCGGCGCTCGCTCCAATACTGCACGAGACGCTTCCGCACGGCAGCATCGCCGGTGTCGATCCATCGCTCGCGATTCGTTTCGGCGTCGCGAAACTTGATCAAACCCACATTCGGCATTTCTTCTTCGCGCGGATCCGAGAGCTCAATGGCAATGACGTCATGCTTCCGGCTGACGAGCCGGAGAACCTGATCGTACCCATCGTCGATGAAATCAGAAATCAGGAAGGCAATCGTCCGCTTCTTGTTCACGTGGTTGAAGTACTCCAACGCCTGCTTGATGTCCGTTCCGGTTCCTTCCGCTTCAAACGAAATCAGCTCGCGGATAATCCGCAGAATATGCGCGCGGCCCTTCTTCGGGGGAACGAATTTTTCAATGCGATCCGTGAACATGATCAACCCGACTTTGTCGTTGTTCTTGATCGCGGAGAACGACAAGACGGCGCAGATTTCCGCTGCGATTTCATTCTTGAAATGCAACGCCGATCCAAACTGCCCCGACCTGCTGAAGTCAACGAGCAACATCACCGTCAGCTCGCGCTCTTCTTCGAACACCTTCACGAACGGATGATTGAAGCGCGCCGACACGTTCCAGTCGATCATGCGGATATCGTCGCCGAACTGGTACTCGCGGACTTCCGAGAACTCCATACCGCGTCCTTTGAACACGCTATGGTACTCGCCCGAAAAGACCTGGTTCACCAGCCCCCGGGTTTTGATCTCGATCTGTCTGACTTTTTTAAGTAGTTCTCGGGTATCCATGTATCGAAGAAAATACTAAAGGCTCTTAGCGGAAAACTCTGGATGTTGGATTTCAAACTCCTTGATAATCCTTCTGATTTCTCGAATAGAGACATCGGATTGATCAAGTTTCGAGTACAGCGTGACGAGAATAACCAGGTCCCTATGTTTTAAGTAGTACAACAATCGATAGCCGGAGCGTTTACCTTTCCTTATATCAGAATTCCTCACACGCACTTTGAAAACGGCATAGCCAATCCCTGGGATTTGATCACCAAGTATTTCGCCGCGTTCAATTTGATTAATGACTTCCTGCACGTCGCTTCGCAGACTCCTATATTTCTTTGCCAAGCCTCGTATGTTCCGTTTGAATTCGTCTGTGTATTCAATACGGGGAACTCCAGATTTCTCGCGCGACATTTTATACGTCTTTCCAAAGCTCGGCGATCGGATGAGTTTTCCCCTGAAGGGCTTCCTTCCATCCCTCGCTGAAACTCTCGCGTGCCGGTTTCAGTGTAACACTCTCGCGGTACAGACGGACGATCTGAAGCAGGTTGGGAACGTACTCCTTGGGTAACCTCTTCAACTCACGTTGAAGTTGCCGTTGATACGTTGAAGTACTTGAGGGCATTCTTACCTCCCTTGTTCTACGTTGTTAACTTTTCCTATGGCACTTCAATCTTATTCAACACTTCCTGCACAACTTGCTCCGAGCTGACTTCTTCGGCTTCCGCCTCGTATGTCACCGCGACGCGATGGCGCAGCACATCGAGCGAGATCGCACGCACATCTTCAGGAATCACGTAGCCGCGCCGCTTGATGAAGGCGTACGCCTTTGCGCCAATCGCCAGGTTGATCGTCGCTCGCGGCGACGCTCCATAGCTGATCAACGTGGAGAGTTTGCTCAAGTTGTAGTCCTTCGGCGAACGCGTAGCAAACACAATGTCGAGAATATAGCGCTCGATCTTCTCGTCCATATAAATCTCGCTCACCACACTGCGCGCGCGGGTAATATCCGCGGGCGTGACCACGTGATTGATCGTTTGCACAGTGCCGTTGACATTCGAGCGCATGATCTGCAGCTCTTCGTCCTTCGACGGATAGCCGATCTTGATCTTCAACATGAAGCGATCGACCTGCGCCTCGGGCAATGGATACGTTCCTTCCTGTTCAATCGGGTTCTGCGTCGCGAGCACAAGAAACGGCTCAGGAAGCTTGAACGTTTGCTCGCCGATCGTCACCTGACGTTCCTGCATCGCCTCGAGCAACGCGCTTTGCACTTTTGCCGGGGACCGGTTGATCTCATCGGCAAGAATAAAGTTGGCGAAGATCGGCCCTTTCCTCACCTGAAACGTGCTCTCCTTCTGATTGAAAATCATTGTGCCAATCAGGTCGGCGGGGAGCAGGTCGGGCGTGAATTGAATGCGCTGAAACTTTGCATCGACGCCCATCGCAAGCGTCTTGATCGAGAGTGTCTTCGCGAGTCCGGGAACACCCTCCAACAAAATGTGTCCGTTGCCAAGCAGACCGACGAGCAGACGTTCGACCATGTACTTCTGTCCGACGATGGCCTTGCCGATTTCCATCTGCAATAGATCAACGAACGAGCTTTCGCGCTGAATCTTCTCGTTGATCGCTTTGATATCGTATGACATTCAACCTCCCAGTGGCATAAGTGCAGGATTCTTTCCGATTTGACGGAAAAAAATATAGAAATGTTGCGAAGTAAAATCAACGAAACTGGCGTGTTGACCGCAAGAGGTGATTTGTTAAGTTTTGTTAAGTCTGAAGGGGGGAATACCCGCCGCGTTCTTCACCTACTTTTTCGGAGCGTACATCGACAGCGTTCCGCGTTCACCTTGTCCGTCGTTGCAAAGAATAAGTGTGAGGTCGGGAGTGAAGGCAATGCCTTCGGGGTGAGGATTGACTTTTCTGTTGATGGATTGCTGCACGACAACCGCGCCATCAGCGGACAGCTCAATAATTGTCGAGCCGTGTGCTGCAACAACGAAGTACGTCCCCGACTTTGGATGTCGCGCAATTGCCGAAGGCTTGAACTCATGCTTGTCGGATGTCTGCGTCACCTGCTTCAGTGGAATGAGAAACCGCGGCGTTGTCGCGAGAGATTTTGTTCGGAGCGAGAACGCGTAGATTGCTCGTTGGTTGTGGTAGGATTTGCCGGGAGATTCTTTGCAGAGCAGCAGAAGAGACTTCGTCGGAGCGTCGAAGCAAAGCCCCTCGACATCATTCCTGGAGGTGAGGAATGTCTTGTACATTTTGAATTCGACCGACCTGCCGTTCTCTGCTTCAGGGAATTCGAAGAGGACTCCATTGCTTGCCGCGAGATACACCAATCCCCCCGCGACAGCAATATCCTCGAAGTCCTCCTTCACGCCAAAATTTCCGAGCGAGAATGATTTGCTGATCTCGCCGTTCGTGTAGTCGATCTGATAAACAACGCCGCGTTCGTCGTCATGGCACAAGAGACGGCCATCCTCTGTCATGACGATTCCCGACACCTCGCTGATGAGATGCGGCAGCTTCACGACGCGCGCATCCTTCCCCGACACATCGTACGATGACAACATCGATGCGACAGGCTTCGGCGCCGGCTTCTTCTGACAGAGGCACATCGCCGGCAACAGGCAGAGGATCACCAGAGCATACTTCATCATTACTCCAAATGAACTGCCACGCCCGGCGGGATGTGCCATTCGAGCGATGCGCATTTCGAATAGCTCAACGTGTCGACGCGGAGTTTGCACACGCCTCCCTTCTTCATCGTAATCAGCAGATTCTCGTCTCCCGAAAGCAGAACAGAAATCAACTCGCCGAGATACGGCTCGTGCCCCACAATCATCACGCGCTCAAACTCATCCTTGCCGCTGTTGATGAGATTGATCAGCGCTTTCGGGTCGCCGTCGGTTGCGAGCGCGTCGGTCTCGCGGAGCTTTTCGGTCGCGCCGAGCGTCTCGGCAACAATCTGCGCGGTGCGCTTTGCTCGCGCAAACGGGCTCGTGTAGATGACGTCAAAGGAACACTCCAGCGCGAGCAAACCCTCAGCCACGCGGCGCATGCGCTTGATGCCTTTCGGCGTGAGCGGGCGCTGCGAGTCATCAGCGTAGCGGGTGTTGTCGCGCTCTTCGGCAATCGCGTGCCGTAGAATGTAAAGCTCCATCACGTATTCCTTCCTGTTGATCGTGTTGTGTGAGTGATGTGTCGGGCAAATGCGTAAAGCTCATCTGCCTTCTGACGGTACTCGTCGATCTGTTTCTTCTTCTCGGCAAGAAGCGAGCGCAGATACGGCGCGAGACTGCGGCGCACCGTCGGCGGTTGTCGCTGTATGAATCCCCGAACTCGCGCAATGAACACCTCCATGTCCTGGATGAGACCCATGCGTGTCTGATAGGAGTCCATGGCTTTGAGCCGTTTCTTGTCAAGACCGGGAAGAAACGGAGCGAGCGCTTCCAGTGTGTAGCGGAGTTTTTTGAATCCGATTCTCGCGCGATGAATCGTCCGCGGCTGCGTGGCAATCACTTGCTCGCGCAAATACGTCGCAGACGCAAACGTGCTCGCCGCCGAGCCGACAACTGTTGTCAGTGCAATCTGATTCTTGCCGCGACGGGCTGCGTACGATGAAAGCTTGAGCTTCAGCCATCTCACCGTTTGCCCAAGGCCGCCGAGATCGACTTTCATGATCTTGCGTTCGAGAGAACGAATGAGATTGCGCTCGCGAACCTTGAGAACGGTTGCGAGCGTTGCGAGCCGAGGAAACTGCTTCCGGCTTTCCTCGACCCTCAGCAGCTGCACCTGAACGTCGCGCAGCGGACTCATCGCATCGAACAAACGCTTCAACCGACGCCGCATCTTGCGCACACGCTCATCAGGAATAAGTATCTCAATGATGATAAGCGTCGAGACGAGCCGTCGGGTTGCTACGCGCAAATCGTGAATGGCATCCTCGGAGAATGAATGCCTGCATCTGCGCATCTCACGTTGGTATTTCTTCCATCGCTGCTCAAGCGACGTGAGCAGAAGGACGGTGATCGCGGGAGATCGTTTCGTGCGGGCTGAGCTGGCGCGGCGCGGCATGAAGGCTACTCATCCAGTGTGAACTGAACGCTGAACACCTCTTCAAACATTTCCGACTTCTTCATGAGCGCCCATTTCTCCAACAGCAAATCTCCTTCTCCCTCAAGCTTCATGATGAATTTTGGCTTCTTGTACTCAACCGAAAACGTAGCCACTTTCGAGGCGTGCTCGTTATCCATCGCATCGGCGAGACGCACGATGGCAGCAAGCTTGTTGACAATCAATCTCTCTTTGGAGGACAGAATATTGTAGAATTCGTGCTGTGGTTTGGGATGAGATTTCCGGTGGTAGCGCGCAACGTTGGCGACGAGCATCATCTGCTCTTTCGACAGCCCGATGATCGGAGTTGCCAGCAGAAGATAGAGCGTGTGTTTGTGGTGCCCGATCATGTGAATGAAGTGCCCGATGTCGTGCAGCAGGGCCGCCACTTCCAACAGCAGACGGTAGTCGATGGAGAGATTGTGCAGGCTGCGCGTTTCATCGAAGAGCTGCGTCGCGTAGCGGGCAACGGCGAGTCCGTGCTGCTCGTCGAACGCATACTTCCTCCCCACCTGCAGCGCCGAGGTGATCACTTGATCGCGCGACGATATCTTCTTCTCGCCGTACATCTCCTGCATCAGATCAACGAGCAAACCATCCTTCAACCCTACCGAAGGAATCTGGACTTCCTCAACGCCAGCTTGGCGCGCAATCTTCTGCAGCACAACGGTGGCCGGCACAATCACGTCTGCCCGGTCGGGGCGCAAACGAAGTTGGTGGACGCGCTCTTCGTATGTCATTCCTTGCAGCTTCTTTGCGATGGCGTCAAGCTCATCGATGGCGATGACGGTGTTCTTTTCCTTCCCGAACAATTCCTTCCTCAGTTCGCCGAGCGCCTCGATGTTTCCACCCGTCCCGACGCAGAGATCGATCGTTTCCTTGCCGAGTTCTTTCCTCATGCGCTTCTGCGTCGCATCAACGTATTCGCGGACAAGTTGATTGAACTGCTTTTCGCCGTGCTTCTTTTCTTCAAGCACCTGAAGCAGCCGGACGCTCCCCATCTTGTAGCTTTCCGTCGAGAGAATTTGGCCGTCGGTAACCAGCGTAATCTCGACGCTGCCGCCGCCGATATCGACAAGCATCGCGCGCTTATTCTTCAGCGGGATCTTCGATCCGACCGCGAGATGGATGAGCCGCGCTTCTTCTTCGCCAGTGATCACGGAAATCTCGATGCCGCTCGCCTGTTCCATTCGGTCGATGAACAACTCACGGTTCATGGATTCGCGCACGGCGCTAGTCGCGACTGCGCGCGTCCACTTTGCATCATGCGCCGCGATGAGCGTCTTGAACTTGACAAACGCGTCCTCTGCTTTGGCGAGCGTTTCTTCGGTGATGATTCCCTTCGTGAACACGTCCTGGCCCAGACGCACAGGCTCGCGGATATTCTCGATGATTTGCAGTGTGCGATTTGCATCGACCGACCCGATGACGAGCCGGATCGCGTTCGAACCGATATCAATTGCAGCAAGTGTTGGCATACGTGATGTGAATATAGAAATATCGAATCTCTGTTGCTTGATTCTCCCGATGAGTTTCGGTACCATTGATCAGACTGTTGAACGTAATCCTTCCATAAGAGCGACAGTTCCTTCTCATACCGGGCTGCATTTCAAAAGATTTTTTCGAGGGACAAGTTCAACAGAGTGCGAAGTCAATGAGCGGAAGCATGACCACAGGTTATACAGGCGGCACCTGATGTTTGTGTGACGCCAGGAGGAGCATACAATGACACACCATTGGAATTCACAATACTCGTTTGTTCTGCTTGTGATGGCGGCAAGTCTTCTTAGTCCGACCATTTATGCTCAAACGATCATTACTGAAATGTCGGTACCAACTCCATTGAACGGTGTCCTCGATGTGGATGTATATGCAGGGACCAACGATCGCCTTCACATTGTGGGAACCACTGTCGGCTTCTATTCTCCCCCGACCTATTGGGACGGCTTTCGACTTTTGTTCTTGACGTCCAGAGATTCATATGGTGCTACTGCCACGACAATCTTCTCAGACACAGCTTGGTACTGGAATGATGGCCTCCATGGCGAGGAATATCGCTTCAATAGGTCTGTCGGGTCAGACGCTCAGGACAACCTCATACTGTTCTGGAGCAAACAGTATGCGATGTTAAGCGATCTTCCTCCTTATACTCGCCTCGGTGTCCCAACTGGGAAATGCGTCAAACGAACTTCTGGAAGCGTTCTCAACATTTTCGACCTTGAACGATCAGCTTCGCCCGCACTCAACGTCGGACCAGACAATGCAACTCACTTTGTTTGGGAATTGATCCGGTCTGTCCGCAGCGATTCCAACTGTGTGGCCTATTCAAGTCAACTCTTCTATCGGTATCTGACAGGTTCTGGACAACTCACTACCCCCCAATCGATTGATACTGGGTTTACCCCACGTGTGGCAAGTAGGTCCGCGGGCTTAGCACACATCGCCTGGTTGCGAGGGGATTCTTCAACGGCATCAGTATTCTCGCTCAGATACAGGACGATGAATACTGGAACCCCGTCACCAATCATCACACTCAATGACCCTCTCTACAAACCAGCCGACCTCACGATGGGAATTGACTCTGCGGGTGTCGTCCATCTTGGCTGGACGGAAACGAGGCCTCCTAATCAGCTCAAAGCATTCCTGCTTAGCTTCAATGGGGCATCGACGACAATAGATTCTTCACAAGGTTACTCCGCTGGGAGAGGAATGCTACGCGTTGGAGTATTGCCTAACGGCGTCGTGAATGCCATATGGGCTGCATGGGGCGGCGCGAGCGATAGTGTCTATTACACAAGCACACGAACGCTTCCACCATTTACTACTGTTCGCTCGTTCTCCCATCCTTCATTCCGGTTTGTTGAAGCCCAGGCATTGTTCACAAAATCTAATGCTATTCCCGGGGCACTGCTGGGAGATACCGGTCGGATGCGCTACTTGCGTGATCTCGAATCTGGTTCAGATACATCCTTGGTATTACTCACCGGTGTGCTCCTCAGAGGCTCTACTCATCCTGTGACAGTCGACGCGAGTGATAATGTGTGGGCCGTATACGGAAGAAGTCCGGTCGGTTTCTATCAACTCGGATTGGCACGATTCGCTGACCAAACCACTGGTGTCGATTACCGACACACTACACCGGGTTCGTTTCGTCTGAATCAGAACTTCCCGAATCCGTTCAATCCGATAACCACAATTAGATTTGAGATCGCGGAACGTTCGCATGTCTTGATGACAGTTTCGGATATTCTCGGGCGTGAAGTCTCCCGGCCCGTCGATGAAACGAAATCACCGGGAGAATACACTGTTCATTTTGATGCAAGCCATTTGTCGAGTGGAGTGTACTTTTATCGTCTACAGGCCGGGGCATTCATTGAAACAAGAAAGATGTTACTCATCAGATGAAGAGCGCCGCCCGTATAACAAGCAGCTCTACCCGACCGATGGGGCGAAGTACAAACTAATACTCACGCACTTTGAAATATCAATCATAGCTCCCCGCGTATTGTACGTGGCGGAGAATTTTCGTCGCGACCTGCCTGCCTCAGAGAACCTTATGGCGGGCAGGCGGGTTAGTCCGCAGTCGTTAACTGGCGGCAAACGTCATGAGGTGCAATCATGAAATGGCTTACACTTCGAGCAGTGTCGGTGCTTATCCTATTATTTGCAGCATGCGACGATTCGGGAATGGGTTCAGCGGCGAATGACATTCTGATTGACTCAGTCAGCGCGTCAATCACAGCTAATCTGGAACCGCCAGTCAGTTCGAATCCGGTCAGTTGTCAAGTGCAAGTCGTGTTATCGAACAAGTCATCGTCAATGTACTGGCGCTTGGGCTTTCCGAGCGGAGAAGTATTCTTGAGTTCGACAGGGGAAAAACTTGGAGTCGTTCGATTCGCTACTCCGTGGGATGGCGTCTTGCTTCCCGGCGAACGAAAGAGCATTTCTCTCAGGAATGCGGATTCGACTGCAGCGATGGTGAGAGTCACATGCGGAGAGAGTGTATTCTTGAAACTGTCTCTTTACCAAACCAATAATCGGCTGACAGAGGTTGCCGCGCCACAGAGTCCGTTTCAATGTTATCACTGATCAAAGAAACACGCTCAAGAAGTAAAGCTGACCCCGACAAAATGCGTCGGGACTGACTGAGCAACGTCAGCGTGACCATAGATATCGAAAGGCAGCTTAGCTGCTTTGGCGGACGTAATCCAGTCACAGACTGGAGCGCCGATCTTCCCGACATGTCGGGATGGGACGCCTCGCCGGCTTTTTCTGGTTCAATCGTAACTCAGAAATCGTTAGCCCGCAAAAATCAGTGGCATGAAATGAAACAAAAGGCATTCACGATGCTATTGGCAATCACACTCTGTGGTTGCAAAGAAAAAGGAGCGGTTGGTCCGTGCGAACACACGTATGAGGATCCTGTCATCCATATCGAAACTGTCAGAGATGCGCAATCTGATGAGGAAATCCCAGCCTTCATAATCTACGATGTGATGAGAAACGGACACAAGCAATATCCTTCCTTTCTAAAGATTGGTTCATACAACGTTGTTACGTACGATACCACACTCATCTGTAATTTACCGTGCGGGTTCGGAACAAATGAAGGAACATACACACTGAAGGTTTCGGCTCCAGGCTACCGAGATACAGTAGTTGTGGTCAACGCAAAATACGCGGTATTCAAAGGGGGCTGTCCTTCTAGCAATTCTGGGGGCACACGAATCAGGTTCCGAATGCAAGCGCGGTAGCGTTGCGGGCTAACCAGCGGCTCCCCGATAGAAAGCATCAGGGTCCCGCTCCAGACCAGCGGGATGCAAAAAGCGCATTTCGCACAATACGCTCAACAAGAAAAGCTGACCCCGACAAAATGCGTCGGGGCGGTGTACGATGCAGAAAGTTTTCGTTGCCGCCCGCTCTACCCTACGGGTCGTAGACGAGTCGTAGACCTGCCTCAGAGAACTTTGTGGCGGGCAGGCAGCTAAGCCGCAGCTAGGCAGCCGATTTCAAAACAGGAGGAGTAAACATGAGAACTTATGTCGTTCTTCTTGCCGCCACACTGTTGGCTCTTGGCGGTTGTTCTGAGTCTGGTGGTAACCTCACACCAACGGGAAAGCAATCGTCGCAAGAAGAGCCGCCGATTTTGCCGGGATATACCGAACCGTTTGTCGAAGTAATCATGGACTGCATGGACAGAGTCTCACCGCCCGGACGGTTACCTATAAGGTTCGCATCACACAATATGGTCGATGTGAGATCGCCTGGAACAAAAACAAGTGGATTGTCATCCGCAAAATTCCAAGTAACTACACTGTGCAGTTGGTGAAAGAATACATCGCCAAGTAGATAAAGAATAAGACTGAATGCTTTCGTGACGGCAGTTGCTGTTGTCTTAGGAGCGGTTGGAGTATATGTTGGATTCGCCCTCGCGCTCGCAGGCGCGTTCTAGCTAGGAATGAAAATGGTTGTCGCGTTACAGACGAGTGAGATAACTCCAAGGCGCCGCAGGGCGCGGCAGCTCGGGTGCCTTGAAGCATCTCACCCGACCCTTACAGTCCGAACAGATACCCGATCGAGATGACGTAGAAGTTACTCTTCACGCCGTCGCTGCCCGGGACTTTTTGGAAGTTGTAATCCAGGAACACATACCGGATGTCGCCGACAAAGCTACCGATACCCATCGGCGCTTCAATACCTCCGCCGAAGTGCCAGCCAAAGCGCTGCTGCGTTTCGCTCGTGATCTGCACCTGTTGCGTTGGGCCCGGAGGAATCTTGTAGTCGATAGATGTGTTGTACCAGCCTGCCCCGATTGCGCCATAGAGTACAGGAAGCGGATAGATCATCGCGGTCGCCATCACGGGCCAGCTTTTCGTCTCGATCACGCCGCCCAGGTATCTGTCTTCGCGGTAGTTGATCGAGCCTTCCAAACCGAACGCGGGAGAAAGGCGCATCCGCAGCGCAGCGCCGCCCATCGCACGCAAGTTGTCGGAACTGGGCGAGCTGTGGAATCCAATCAGCGGACCGAAGCCTGCCCGCGGGCTCTCATCGCGCACAGTCTGCGCATGCACCAGAGCTGCACACAGGGTCAAGAATAGAAGCAGCGAAATGCGACGACCGCGTCCCGACCATTCGCCGCGATATTGCGTTTTCTTCTTCATGATAAACCTCCTCTGCTAATGCGCGCACAAAATACATTCGAGAGCCGCGGAGAATCAATACGGAGAAGCTACTATTTCGGAGCGTAGAGCAGAAGGGCTATTTTTCTGTATGCTCGCTCTAGGGAGTAGTGTGAAAGGATGTTAACAGAAGATTGCTTGTGGCGCGCCGGTTGGATACATTACGGGTGTCGAACAACAATGAGAGTACCTCGATGCAAATTTACGTTGGCAACCTGCCGCTCGAATTTACCGATACCGAACTCAAAGCATTATTTGAGCCGTTCGGAACCGTCAGAGCGGCAACGATTGGCAAAGACAAAAAAACAGAAGTCTCGCAAGGCTACGGCTTTGTTGAGATGCCGGTGAAAGCAGAAGCGCGGAAAGCAATCGACGAACTGCGCGGCAAAGACATGCAGGGGAAGCCGCTGCGCGTGAAGGCAGTGAAACCGGGAGATGCCTTTCACGATCACGCACGCACGATGCACGGCGAGTCGAATCCGGGAAAGCAGGTATTCAGCGCCGGCCGACAGCCACGCGGCGCAGGCGCCATTCGACGCGGCGGACAGCGCGGCAGCTAACCATGTTGAAAAAGAATGACCGATCCACGTGCAGGCCGAAGGTCATTCTCGCGCCGCCAAAATCGACCTTCGTGTTCCTTCGTGACTTTCGTGGATAAGCTAGTCCAGATTCGAGTGGCGCGCCCACAGATCCGCGTGAGTCTGGTTGGTCGCTTTCATGAGTTGGAGCACGAGGGCATCGAAGAAGATTTGCAGGCTCTGTTCAAACAGCGAGGCCATCGGCTGAATGGAAGTTCGTCCTTCCGTCGGACCGAACTTCGTCGGCGCGTTGAGCAGAATCAGCACGTCCGCCAGTTTTCCCAACCTCGAGTCCTGCTTGGCTGTAATAACAACAAGATGTGCACCCGTCCGCTTGCCCAGAACAGCAA
This sequence comes from Ignavibacteriota bacterium, assembly GCA_016218065.1. Lineage (GTDB taxonomy): Bacteria > Bacteroidota > Ignavibacteria > UBA10030 > UBA6906 > CAADGV01. The sequence goes on from JACRFA010000159.1 coordinate 43,169, forward strand.
CGTCATACACAGTCTGGGTCTCGCCTGAACTGGACCCGACAATCAGGATATCGCCTTTGCCCAGGGGAGGTATGGTCGAGTCTGCAACAGTAAACACTGATCTCCCCACATGTCCCAGCCGCATCGCAAACCCTCTGCACGCCAGACCAACGCGCCCTGCGCCATGCACAACAATGCGGCGGGCCCCGAGTATCAACCCAACAAGTCCACCCACCTGTTCATCGCTGACATCATGAAGTGCAAGCCGTATTTCGGCTGTGATTGTCTCAACAAGGTCGCGAAACATAAGGGTGTCTCCGGAAATTGTCTGAAGTGACGACGACTTATTTCACGACTAACATCTTTTTTGTTTGCACGAAGCCCGCGCTTTGCATCCTGAAAAAAAATACACCGCTCGCATACGATGAGGCATCAAGTGTGAGCGAATAACGACCCGCCATCTGTTCTTCATCAAGAATGGTTGCAACCTCCTGACCCAGGACATCATAGACGCTGACGGTTACTCGAGAAGTGCGCGGCACATCATACCGAATGATCGAAGTCGGGTTAAACGGGTTCGGATAATTCTGATAGAGCGCGTATTCCGTGGGAAGCCCGCTTTGAGCCTGTCCCACACTCATGCGGTTCGTCGTTGATTGTGACGACCGCGAACCGCCCCATGTCGTTCGGAGCGTCGGGGAAGATTCCTGGAACCCAAGAAGATTCTCCCACATCTCAAGCGGCGAGCCGTGCGGATTCACCACATCATGCGAGTTGGATCCGATGAGATCAATGTCGCCATCACTTCCAATATCTGCGATACGAAGATCATGGATTCCGGTTGTCGCGATAACCTCCGCGTACCACGAGAGTCCGTCGCCCGAATTCACCCAGAGAACGATGTCGTCCGGATCATTCCCCCAATGGCCTTCACCTGTGAGGATGTCGAGGTCGCCATCCTGATCAAAATCCGCCGCCTTGAATGTATGAATGGCATCCGTAAACTGATCGATCACGTGTTCTGTCCAAGGTCCGCTGAGAGGATTTGACGTCTCGTACCACGAGAGCCTACCGCTATAGGAAGCTGAGGGCGATAACACGAGATCATTGCGCCCGTCGCCATTCACATCCTCTACGCGAACGCCCACCTGGACCGGCCAGCCATTGGTAACGAAATGTTCGCTCCAGGGAGTTGTCGATGGATCACCCAGCGGCAGAGGATTTTCAAGCCAGTAGCCGTTGATGGCAATATCGAGATCGCCGTCATGATCGATGTCCCCGATTCCGGTCCCGTCTTTCGGTCGACTGCTGATCATCACTCGTTGCCAGGCAAGCCCGCTTTGCTGGAAAAAGATCACGAGGTTTTCGCGGCGGATGACAATGTCGATCTTCCCGTCCTCATTGAGATCAGCAAGTTCCACATCGTGCGACGCAAGAGTGTCAATGAAGTGACGTACCCAGGGAGAGGTTGCCGGATTGCCACCCGGTCTGGGGTTCTCGTACCACCAAAGCGATATTCCAGATTCAAATCCTCTCAGCGCGACGAGGTCAATGTCTCCGTCGCCGTCAATATCCCCGGCCTGTCGGTCTCCCGGAAATGACCCTGTGTCAACTCTGGTTTTCTCCCATAACGGATAGTGGTACCAGAACAAACCATCAGTAAATCCATCGGCGCTTGCGTTTGTGACATCGATATATCCATCTCCATCAATATCTCCGACTGCAGTTGTGTGAGGATGGCGCGGATTCTGCGCATCGATGAGCACATACCGGAAAGGAACCGGCGCGTTCGCGTCCAGCGGCGACGCCACCTGCACAAGTGCAATATTACTCAAGGTGGTTCCAACGCTGTTTGAAATCCGGCAGCGATAGCTTGACCCGTTGTCGGCAAGTGTGAGCGTTGGAGTGTCATGCAGCGGCGATGTTGCGCCGACAATATCGACGGCATTCTTCTGCCATTGGTAGTCGAGCGGCTGCGTTCCCACTGCGGCAACAGAAAGCCGATGATATTGGCCGGGTGCAACAGTCCGACCGACGGGCTGTTGTGTGATGAGTGGAGCGCCACCGTTCACCACAAGAAGAGCCTCGTTGCTCGTCGTTGAACCTATTGCATTACTGATGATGCACCGGAACTCTGCACCGCTATCAGCATCAACGGTAGGTGGAGTTGTGTAGAATGAATCGCTCGCAGATACAATCAGCGAACCATTCTTTTGCCACAAATAGGAAAACGGTCTCTGACCAATTGCAGAAACGAAGAAAAGAGCAGTCTCTCCCGCTATCACGGTCTGGTTTTGGGGTTGAATGGTGATAAGGGGAATTCCGTCTGTTACACGGAGAAGCGCAGAGGAACTCGTTGCAGAACCAAGACTGTTTGCAACCACACAGCGAAATGTCGCGCCACTATCGGCGAGCGTAGCGGAAGGAATATTGTACGCGATGCTGTCGGCCCCGATAATGTCGATGCCATCCCGTTGCCATTGAAAGACCAGCGGAACTGTTCCGCCCGCGGCCACATTGAACGAAACGTTGTCTCCGACTATGACAATTTGGTTAGATGGATGTTGCGTGATGGAGGGGGGCTCCGGATTCACGTGCAGCAGCGCCCCGTTGCTCGTCGCGGTTCCCGCTGAGTTGAAAACGACGCAACGGAAGGATGAGCCGCTGTCAGCGAATACAACCGGCGGAGTTGTGTATGATGGGTTCGCTCCACCGGGGATAGAGGCGCCGTTCTTCTGCCACTGATACGCGAGCGGGAGCGTTCCCGCAGCCTCAATGCTAAACGTGGCAGTCTGTCCGTCCGATACTGTTTGCGGCGACGGATGTGTTGTTATCGTTGGCGGAACCGGCGGCGCATCTTCCGGCGAGATCCGCGACGCCGTATTAAAGAAGTAATCCACCAAACCGGTGAACGCGGGATTGCTGCCTGCGTTGCCCGCAAACGGCCCGATGCTCGAAACCGTCAGCGTGTGTGCGAAGTTCGCCGCATTCGTCCACGTTGTGCCGTTGTACGAATACGACTGCGTCCACTGATTGCCCACTCGCTTCACCCGCAGATACAGCACCGTCGCCGGTGTAATCGGCTGGTCGTATCGTACGTTCGGACTGTTGTTCGTGAAGCTTGCCGAGAAGATCCGCGTGTTCGAGCCATCCTTTACAAAATCGAATCGAAGAAAATTGCTGTTGTCCTGCTGCACCATGATTCCTTCGATCTGATACTGCGTCGTCATCGCCGACTCGAATTTTACTTCCGCTTCGAAATCTGTATTCGGACACGTTTGCATGACACGCGGCGGAAGGTTGTTGCCCGGCCACGGATCGTGTGCTGATCCCGACGACACATTGATATTCAGCCGCGCATCCGATGTGCCCGTGCCGCTGAAACTCAGCGTCGATGGCGCTCCGGGATTCACAAACGTCCAGAGACTTGTGTTCAGCGTCCCGGCACTGAAGTCGTCTGAGACGATTCCCTGAGGCGCACTCGTCACCGTCAGCGTTGCTGCATTACTCGTCGCACTGCCAAGCGGATTCGTCACGACGCAACGGAACGTCGAACCATTGTCACCGAGAACAGTCGTCGGTGTGGTGTACGAAGCATTCGTCGCTCCTGAAATGTCAGCGCTGTTCTTCTGCCATTGATATCCAAGCGGCTGGCTTCCAATTGCTGCCACTGTGAAGGATGCAGTTTGACCAACAACCACGGACTGGCTTTGCGGATGTTGGGTGATCGATGGCGGTGTGCGATTCACGTGCAGCAACGCCGCATTGCTTGTGACCGTCCCGCCGGAGTTCGATACGACACACCGGAATGATAAACCGCTATCTGCGTAGATCGTTGCTGGCGTTGTGTACGAAGCATTTGTTGCACTCGCAATGTCGACGCTGTTCTTCTGCCATTGATAGAACAGCGGAAGCGTTCCCGTTGCCGCAACGGTAAACGTCGCTGTCTCTCCTTCTGTGACTGTTTGCACCGTTGGATGTGTCGTGATCGAAGGGGGCGAGGGCGGACCCGTCGGGTCTTCGGGAACAACCGGCGACGCCGTATTAAAGAAGTAATCCACCAAACCGATGAACGCAGGATTGGCGCCTGCGTTGCCCGCAAACGGCCCGATGCTCGAAACCGTCAGCGTGTGCGCGAAGTTCGCCGCATTCGTCCACGTCGTGCCGTTGTACGAATACGATTGCGTCCACTGATTGCCCACTCGCTTCACCCGCAGATACAGCACCGTCGCCGGTGTAATCGGCTGGTCGTATCGTACACTCGGACTGTTGTTCGTGAAGCTTGCCGAGAAGATCCGCGTGTTCGAGCCATCCTTTACAAAATCGAATCGAAGAAAATTATTGTTGTCCTGCTGCACCATAATTCCTTCGATTTGATATTGCGTCGTCATCGCCGACTCGAATTTTACTTCCACTTCGAAATCTGTATTCGGACACGTTTGCATGATACGCGGCGGAAGGTTGTTGCCCGGCCACGGATCGTGCGCTGATCCCGACGACACATTGATATTCAGCCGCGCATCTGATGTGCCCGTGCCGCTGAAACTCAGCGTCGATGGCGCTCCGGGATTCACAAACGTCCAGAGACTTGTGTTCAGCGTCCCGGCACTGAAGTCGTCTGATTGAATTGTTGATTGGGCGAGAAGCGCTGCGGGGAGGAGCGGCCACGTCAGGAAAAACGCCAGCACGAATCTCTGCGCGATACGACGATTGATCATGATCATCCTTGCGTTTGAAGTTTTTCTTGCGCGTGAATTGCAGGATAGAATCCCGGAAGCGGAATTGCAGCTTAACCAGACAATCTGAAATTAGAACAAATGGAACGATGTGTCAAGGATTTTCTAAATACTGCACCGAACTCCCCACATAGGTCTTGATATGGGAATCTATCAGAGCCTGAATGTCCACTCTGGCAAACAGTATTTTACGCGAATGAGTTCAGTCATCCTCACATATGGAAACTGATTCACCTTCCCTGACGCGTTCCAAATTCCGGCAAGCTCCTGTTTCAGTAGAGGAGGGCGTAACGGAACATTCCGGACAAACTGTCCGTGCGTCCGTCGTGCTCTGTACGCAGGTTGTTTCGATGGCAGCTTCAGATATCTCTCAATCAACTCAAGATGAGCATTGAGAAGGAAGGTGCCATGAAAGAGCAACGCGTTCAGTCTCCGTCGTTGCGCGTTGCCGGAAAACTTTCTTCCGGCGAGAGTAAGGTCGCTGCTTCCGTTAATCTCAACCTGCTCGCCAATCAGCGTCGAAATCACGTGAGCATGTTTCGACATGACGTAGCGCGTCGTTTCGGTGATGTTGCGCGTTGGGCCGGAGACATCGATCCTTAAGATGAGCGCATAGTTCAAACATCCCGGACCTTGAAGAACCGTCCCGCCGCCGCTGTGACGCCGCAGAATCGGAATGCCGTCGGCGGCGCATCGATCGACAAATACTTCATCCGCGATTCTGTTGGATGAGCCGAGCACAACAAAGTACTGCTCGGATTCCCAGAAGCGGAGGATTTCGTCTTCGTCGTGATCTTCCACGAGTTCCAGCAACGCCTCATCGCAGGCGAGGTTTTCTTCGGGAGAAACAAACGTACAATCGACAAGCTTCATAGGCGTGGTTAGACTTTTGGGTTTGTGTGATGGTTCCAATCTAAGAAAAAGAAGAACCGATATGAACTGCACGATGCAGCGGGTCACTCCGTGTAAATCTCCAGAATTTTCTTATATTGGGTTCGCGTTTTTTTGTCATCACCTGATTGTCAGTTCATTTACATTGTAGAGAGCGACCGTGGACTCCGAGGGAAAAACTCAGACCATCAACGAAGCAGAAACGGACGAGAGCCGGCGCATGCTCGACTCGCTGGAGTTCTTCTTCGAGTACATGCTGAAGAACAAACAGTCGGACCAAGCACCGCTCATCCTCAACCGTCTGATCGACCGCTTGCGTGAGTCGGGCGTTCGCATGCCCGAAACGACCAGCACACCCTACACGAACACGATTCCGCCTGAGGAATAACCGCTCTATCCGGGCGACCGCGAGCTTGAGCGGCGCATCAAGAGCTACATTCGGTGGAATGCAATGGCAATGGTGGTGAGCGCTAACCGGCTGCACGGCGGCTTGGGCGGACATATCTCCACGTACGCATCAAGCGCGACTCTCTACGAAGTTGGCTTCAACCATTTCTTCCGCGGCGCATCGGAAGACCGACCCGCCGACATGGTCTTCATCCAGGGTCATGCCTCACCCGGAATTTATGCCCGCGCGTTTCTCGAACGCCGCATCGACGAACAACACCTTCACAATTTCCGACAAGATCTTGCCGAAGGCGGCGGCATCACCTCGTATCCGCATCCGTATCTCATGCCGGAGTTCTGGCAGTTTCCCACCGTCTCGATGGGGCTCGGCCCGATCAACTCCATTTATCAGGCGCGCTTCAATCGCTATCTGAAAGCCCGCGGGTTCATCAAAGGCGAAGAGCCGCGCGTGTACGCCTTCCTCGGCGATGGCGAAATGGACGAGCCGGAAGCGTTGGGCGCGCTGCGCATTGCATCGGGCGAAGCCCTCGATAATCTCACGTGGATCGTCAACTGCAACTTGCAGCGACTCGATGGCCCGGTACGCGGCAACAGCAAAATCATTCAGGAGCTAGAATCGGCGTTTCGCGGAGCGGGATGGAATGTCATCAAAGTGATTTGGGGATCGGATTGGGATCCGCTGTTCAAGGCGGATACGAATGGTATGATTGTGAAGCGCGCACAGGAAGTTGTTGACGGCGAGTTTCAGAAGTACACCGTTGAGCCGGGAAGTTACACGCGCAAACACTTCTTCAGCAAATACCCCGAGCTGCTTGAGCTTGTCAACCATATCACCGATGAGCAGATCAGAAAGATGAAGCGCGGCGGACACGATCCGCAGAAAGTGTACGCTGCCTATCACGCGGCAATCAACCACAAAGGTCAGCCGACAGTCATTCTTGCAAAGACAGTCAAAGGGTATGGATTAGGCGAAGGCGGGGAAGGCCGCAACGTCACTCATCAGCAGAAGAAGATGAATGAGAAGGAGCTGAGAGAGTTTCGCCAACGCTTTGAGATTCCCATCAGCGACGAAGAAGTTGTTGAGACGCCGTTCTATCGTCCCTCACCCGATTCTCCTGAGATGAAGTATCTTTTCGCGCGGCGCAACGCGCTCGGCGGATTCATTCCGTCGCGCTCCGAGAATGCCGCGCCGCTCGAAGTTCCCTCGCTGGCCGATTTCGGTGAGTTTCTGAAAGGATCGGAACGATTCGAAGTCTCGACGACAATGGCGTTCGTCCGCATGCTCGGCTCGTTGTTGCGCCATAAGAAAATCGGCAAGCACGTCGTGCCGATCATCCCCGATGAAGCGCGCACGTTTGGTATGGACCCGATGTTTCGCGAAGTCGGCATCTACTCGCCGAAGGGACAACTCTACGAGCCTGTGGATCGGGCGTCGCTTCTCTACTATAATGAAGCGAAAGACGGACAGATACTCGAAGAGGGAATTACTGAGGCTGGCGCCATGGGCTCGTTCATCGCAGCGGCGACCGCATACTCGTCGCACAGCGTCAACATGATTCCGTTCTATGTCTATTATTCCATGTTCGGATTTCAGCGCATCGGCGATCAGATCTGGGCGACCGGCGACATGATGGGCAAGGGATTTCTCTGCGGCGCGACCGCGGGACGAACAACGCTCAACGGCGAGGGCCTGCAGCACGAAGACGGTCACAGTCATTTGATGGCAAGCGCTGTTCCGAACCTTCTTGCATACGATCCTGCGTTCGCGTATGAGATTGCCGTGATTGTGTGGGATGGTTTGCGACGGATGTATGGCGAGAATGAGAAGCTCTTCTATTATCTCACACTCTATAATGATAACTATTCGATGCCTCCGATGCCACTTGGTGTTGAGCAGGGAATTCTGAATGGGCTCTACAAATTCAAGCATGGCGCGGCAAAACTGAGGTCCCGGGCGCATCTCTTCGGCAGCGGACCCACGATGCGCGCGGCGTTGCGGGCTCAGGAAATTCTCGCGGAAGACTACGACGTTTCAGCGGATGTATGGAGTGCGACAAGCTACAAACGACTGCGCACAGAAGCTCTTAATGCGCGACGCTGGAATATGCTCCATCCAACAGTTCCACTGAAGAAGTCGTATCTCGAATCTGTGCTCGAGAAAGAACACGGCGTGTTTGTCGCTGCATCAGATTACATGAAACTCGTCGCGGACCAGATTGCCCCATGGGTCCCTGGCGGCCTCATGACTCTTGGAACTGATGGTTTCGGTCGAAGCGACACACGCAACAATCTCCGCCGCTTCTTCGAGATTGATGCCGAGTCGATTGTCATAGCAACGTTGTACCAACTCTCGCAGAAGGGAACGGTGACAAAGAAAGTTGTGGAGAAGGCGATCAAAGAGTTGGGCGTTGATGCGGAGAAGGCGTTCCCAATCATTGTTTAGCCCTAACGCTTCGTAAACCCTGAGCGGAGCGAAGGGTCTGGCTGGTTTTCAGATTCTTCGGTCGCGTTTCCGCTGAATGAGTTTCAGTGTCAGCCTGCGGAAAAATCCCATCCCTGAAAGGGATGCATAAGGTAGCCGAGGGCAACGCCCTCGGTTAATAACGAAGAGCGAGAATCACAAACCCTGAAAGGGTGAAATCTTCGGAGCAAAGGATCTCGTCATCTTTCGGTTGCGAGATTCTTCAGTCGCTTCGCTCCTTCAGAATTTTTTGGAGAAACCAAAATGGATGTACGACTACCACGTCTTGGTGAAGGCGCCGACTCAGGCACAGTCGCCACGATATTTGTGAAAGAAGGTGAAGCGGTACGCAAAGACCAAGCCGTACTTGAGCTCGAAAGTGAGAAAGCGGTTGCCTCGATTCCGAGTCCCGTGGCCGGAACGATCAGCAAGATTTTTGTCAAGGATGGCGACGAGATCAAAGTCGGCACGCTGATCTTTGCTGTTGCAGAAGGTTCAGCGGCGGAAAGCAGAGATGTTCAGGCGAACGGTCCTGCAGAAGAACCGACCGAGCCTGAGGCTGAAGAGGAGAAACCTGCCGCGGAAGTCGAAGAACCCGCTCCGCCTCGTGCGCCAGCGGAGCCCGAAGCGCCTGCGAAGCCGACAAACGGATTTCCGCCCGCGGCATCGCCATCGTTGCGCAAGATGGCGAGAGAAATCGGACTTGATCTGTCGCGCATCAGAGGGACGGGAAATGGCGGACGCATTTTGCTGTCGGACGTGCGCGCGTACATTCAACGGCTGCAAACGCTCAGCGCCCAACCCCAACAAGCGGCGGCGACCGCAACGGCAGCGTCGCAGAAAACCGCGCCGGTGAGCATCGACTTCGCGAAGTGGGGAAAGATTGAAAAGAAGAAGATGACGCAGCTGCGCAAAGCCATCAGCAACAAGATGGTCGAGTCGTGGACAACCATTCCGCACATCACGCAGTTTGATAACGCTGATGTCACCGACATTCTCGCGTTGCGAAAGAAATATCAGAAGGCGTACGAGAAGAAGAAAGCGAATCTGACGCTCACGCCGTTCATTATCCAAGCTGTGATCGAGACGCTGAAGAAGCATCCAATGTTCAACGCCAGCATCGATGAGGCGACGGAAGAAATCGTGTACAAGAATTACTATCACATCGGCATTGCGGTCGATACCGAGCAGGGCTTGATTGTCCCGGTGATTCGTGATGTTGACAAGAAGAGCATGCTCGATTTGTCCATCGAGCTGCACGAGCTTGCGGAGCGCACGCGTCAGCGCAAGGTCGCGCTCGAAGAAATGCAGGGCGGCACATTCACAATCTCGAACCAGGGCGGCATCGGCGGGGCGCACTTCACCCCCATCATCAACAAGCCCGAAGTCGCGATACTCGGCATCGGACGCGGAAGTTTGCAGGCGGTCGTCAAAGACAAAAAGATTCAGCAGCGCATGATCGTCCCGCTCGGATTGTCGTACGATCATCGACTGATCGACGGTGCGAACGCGGCGCGGTTCATGACAGACTTCGTGCAGACACTGCAATCATTCAACGAGAAGATCGTAAAGCTGTAAACAGCGAAGACGCAAAGAGGCGATGCTGATCTTGGCGTCTTCGTGCCCTAGCGCCTGCCTGTCGATATGCAGCGTTTTCTTTTTCTGAACAACGAGGAAAGATGAAATCAATCAAAACTGATTTTGTTGTCATCGGCTCAGGACCGGGCGGATACGCAGCCGCATTCTACGCCGCTGATCGCGGCAAAAAAGTGATTATGGTGGAGAAAGATGATGTGCTGGGCGGCGTCTGTCTGAACGTCGGCTGCATCCCATCGAAAGCATATCTTCACGCCGCAAAGCTCATGCATGAAGCGCAGGACTCGGAATTCCGCGGCATCACGTTCGGCAAAGCGAAGCTGGACCTCAACAAGATGCGCGCATGGAAAAATTCGATCACCGGAAAACTCGCGGGCGGCGTTGCAACGCTGGCAAAGAGCCGCGGCGTTGACGTGATGTACGGGCGCGGCTATTTCGAAGACTCAAAGACATTGCGCGTCGAGACAAAGCAGGGACAGAAGTTCGTCACTTATGACAAGGCGATCATTGCAACAGGCTCACGCGCAGCAATGCCGCCAGCATTCGATCTTGGCAACAAGCGCATCATGACATCTACCGAAGCGCTTGAAGTCGAAGAAGTGCCCAAGAATTTGCTTGTTGTCGGCGGCGGCTACATCGGCATGGAACTGGGCACGGTGTACGCGACGCTGGGCAGCAGCATCGTACTGGTCGAAGCGCTCGATTCCATTCTTGCAGGAGCGGACCCCGATCTTATCCGGCCTGTGATCAAGAATGCCGAGAAGGCATTCAAAGAAATCCGACTGAAAGCGAAAGTGCTCAAGATGTCCACCTACAAGAAGCAGGTGAAGGTGGTGATGGAGCACGACGGGAAACAAAAGGAGGAGCTGTACGACCGCGTTCTCGTTTCAGTCGGACGCACGCCGAACAGCGACGATCTCGGGTTGGAAAATACGAAGGTTCGGAAGGACGAGAAAGGCTTCATTCGCGTCAACGACAGACTGCAAACCGATGATCCGATGATCTATGCCATCGGCGATATTGCCGGCGGCGTGCTGCTGGCACATAAGGCATCGAAAGAGGCGCGCATCGCTGTCGACGCGATACTTGGCGAAGCCGTCACGAAGAAAGAGATCATCGTTCCCGCGGTTGTCTTCACCGACCCCGAAGTTGCATGGGCAGGACTCACGGAAGCCGAAGCGAAGCAGCGCAACATCAAAGTCGATATTGCAAAGTTCCCCTGGTCGGCGTCGGGCCGCGCTTTGACGTTCGATCGGACTGATGGACTGACGAAGTTGATTGTCGAGCCGGAGACCGAACGGCTCTTGGGCGTCGGGATGGTTGGCGCGCACGCTGGAGAGTTGATTGCCGAAGCTGTTGTTGCCATCGAGATGGGCGCAAGCGTTCGCGATCTCGCCGAGACAATTCACGCGCATCCCACGCTTTCCGAAACCGTGATGGAAGCCGCGCACGCATTCTACGGCGACGCGACACACATTTACGCGCCGAAGAAGAGACGCTGACGAAAGAACATAGGCAATCCTTCCAAAGGCATCTCGATTCCGGGATGCCTTTTCCATTTTGATATTGCCGTTGTGAATCGTTAGATTACGGCTGCGATGACAAAGGAAGAACATATACAATATTGGCTGACGACAGCGCAGCACAATATGGAATCAGCGGAGGGCATGTTGCACTCTGGGCATTATGATTGGTCGCTGTTTGTCGGACACCTTGCTTTGGAGAAGATTCTGAAAGCACATTGGGTGAAAAACAACGAATGGAACGTTCCGCCGAGAATTCATGACTTGGTCAAAATCGCCGAACAGGCAAATGTTGCTTTGACCAATGAAGACAAGTTGCTTTTGTACGAA
>JACRFA010000161.1 GCA_016218065.1 Ignavibacteriota bacterium
GAAGGCGCAACGCTAACTTCGTCAACGTCGTCGATGAAGTCGGGGATAGTCAGCACGCGGTTTGCGGAGATGCGGGTAAGCGCAAGGCGAAACGCGTTTCGCTTCGGCCATCGGATGATGAGCGAATCGATGACATCGCTTGTTCCCAACCCGAAATGCGCCGTCAACATGTTTTGCGAACGATAGCCGATGCCTGTGTTCACCTCTCGCATCATCCTGTTCGAGCCGACCACAACTTCGACCTGAGCGCCAACTCCCGATCTGTTCGTCGCGAATACGCCGAGCAGATTCACTTCCAGCCACTTCTTCGTTGAGTCGGCGTTGTTACGAAAGAGATGATTGCCGCTCGATGCAGAGCCGGAGGTGTAGAGGTCCATGTCGCCATCGCCATCGTAATCTCCCCATGCAGCCGAGAGTTGAACAAGTCCGTTCAAGCCGGCTTCAGTTGTCGCGTTGGTAAATGTGCCATCGCCGTTGTTCTTGTAGAGCAAGCATGATGTGCTTTGTCCCGACACTGCGACGAAGCAATCTTCAAAGCCGTCGTTGTTGTAGTCTGCCCAGGTCACGCCCCACGAAATGACGGCATCCGTTATGCCCGCGCTTGCTGCTACGTCCGTGAACGTTCCGTCGCCGTTGTTGCGATACAGCTTGATCGGCATCGTCGTCGAGCCGGCGTATCCTGCGACCGAAAGATCCCACCGGCCGTCGTTGTTGTAGTCAACCCATTGCGCGCCGCGTGCAGCTCCCGCAAAGCCGAGCGCGCCTGCAATTTCTGTGAACGTGCCATTGCCATTGTTGCGATGAAAGTAACTTTGTCCGCTGGTCTGAAGATTTCCAATGAACAAGTCGGGGAAGCCGTCCTTGTTGTAGTCGCCCCAATGCACCGCTTGCTCCAGCGACGAGCTGATCTGATGATTCACGCCGGCGCTATCGGCAACATTCACGAACGTGGAGTTACCATTGTTGCGGAACAGCGCATCGCTCGTTGACGATGAGCTTGAGACGGGAGTGTAGAGATCAAGATGGCTGTCGAGATTGTAGTCGGCCCACGCTCCCATTTGACTTCCCGAAATACTGACGCCCGATGTTGAAGTGATGTTGGTGAATGTCGAATCGAAGCCGCCGACTCTATTGTTGCGCCAGAGTGTCGCGCCCGCCGACGTTGCCGTCGTGAACAAATCCTGGTCGCCATCGTTGTCGAAGTCGGCCCATGTGCTGGTGATCGTGTTCGTCAGATCGTTCAGCCCGACAGCCGCGGCAACATCGGTAAATGTTCCGTTGCCATTATTCTTGTAGAGTTTGTTCGGAGCGTTGCCCGCAGTCGGGACGTAGAGGTCGAGGTAACCATCACTATTATAATCAACCCACGAGATGGAACGCGTCGTGCCATCGCCAATGCCGCTGCCTGCTGTTGCTGAGACGTCCGTGAATGTCACTTGAGAAAATGCTGCTGTTGAAACAAATGTGGCGAGCGCGAGAAGATAGTACGCAGGGCGCATGAGAGACCTCCTCGATGTTTTGGTTGGGAAGAAGAGAGGGGGATCTCACCTAAGATGAGATCCCCGAAGAACAATCAGTCTATGCTTACTTTACGAGCATGAGTTTTTTCACGGAGGTGTTGCTTCCGGATTGCAGCTTATAGAAATATGTTCCGCTGGAAAGTCTGTTTGCCTCGAGCACGACGCCATGCGTTCCGGCTGCCATCGGGCCGTCCACGAGCGTTGCGACTTCACGACCCAGAACGTCGTACACCTTTAGCGACGTGAATCCTGAAACCTGAATCGTGAAGGCGATGCGCGTAGAGGGGTTGAATGGATTAGGATAATTTTGCTCCAACGAAAACTTCTTCGGCAGCTCTGGTTGGTTGTTAACGTCGAGCGGCCCGCCGGTTCCAAATCCATCAGAAACAAAATCATCGATGTACCATCCCCGATATGTGCGTGTGTCGCTGCCCGAACCAAAGTCGAACCGAATCGCAATCGTGCCTCCCTCGGAGGCGAGGCCGGTCAGGTCGAACGTCTGCTTCTTCCATTGTGAGCCGCTCGTGTTTGCGTATCCGGGTTGCCCGGCGAGCGGATTGCTGAATGTTCCTAGGATCGATTCAATCGGATAGCCGCCGACCGGCGTGAGCAATTGGAACGCGCCGCCGTTGACCGATGCTTTCACATTCCCGCCATCGAATCTGCTTTCCGCTTCAAACCAATTGTAGAACGAGAACGTCGCCCGATTTGAATAGACGTTGTACGCGGGAGTCGTGAGCGAAGAAAGCTTCGGGCCGGTAGTGTAGTTGCTTGCAAGTTTCGTCGCCCAGTACTTCGTTCCGCTGTTAGGCGCGGGTGACGCGCCGCCGCGAACGCCGTACTCCCAATCGTTCGTCGCAGTGAAGCTCGCGTTGTTTACTTCAAACATATTCTCAACGTGCGTCGCATTCTTGACTCTGAACTGATGATAGTCGGTGCTCGGTGAGTAGGAGATGTTGCCGGAAAGGTCCATTGCCTTGAATCGATACTCAACAAGATCGTTGTCGCGGAGAGTGTTGCGCGCAATGTTCAGCGTGTCTGCATAGACGCTATCCGGCGATGTTAGCGCGATCGGCGACTTCGCGACGCCATTCAGTTTGTATTCCAATGTCACGCCAATCGGGTTGGTGATGTCGGTGACAACGGCTGAAAGTCGCGGCGGCCAGGCAGTGACCGCAACATTTCCTCGCGGTGTGTGAGTGATTGCCGGGCCTGCATTGTCGTTGTTGACTTGATAACTGTAGAAGCCTGTGCCCAACGGCGAGCGCACAGCAACGCTGTCGTTCTTCGCGCGAACATAATACGTCACGTTCACATTTCTGCCGAGGAACGGAATTGACGCCCTGTAACTTGTAGTCGATCCCATCTGACTCAGAGGCGCGCTTCCCGAAATCACTCCGTTCACTCCGTACCAGATGCGTGTCGAGTCTGCCAAAAACGGGATTCTGGATTTGAGTCGCACCGTAATCTGTCGTGCAATCGTGTCGGATGTATTGCCGGGCGACGTGTGCTCGATCCAAACGTAATGTGCAGCTTTCGCCGTGTTGACAATTCCCCAACCCATGAGCCGATCAGGATTGTTTGCGCGGCTCGCGGTTTGTCGCAACGCTTCGGCGACTTGCTTCGGGGTGAGTCCCGCGCTCAGGTTCGCGCTCAACACTAACGCGGCAGCGCCTGCAGTCAACGGACATGAGAACGATGTGCCGCTCACGCCGCCATAGCTTGATGATCCGGTTGCAGCCCATGTGCTTGACCCTTGCGCCATCACATCAGGCTTGATTCTACCATCGGCCGATGGGCCAGTTGAGCTGAACGAGACACGTGATCCGCTCGAACCTACAGCTCCTGCGGCGATCACATCAAACCCATCAGCCGGTGCGCCAAGTGAGTTGATGTTTCCGCCGGGGTCGCCCTCATTTCCTGCTGAGTTGACGACAACAATGCCGAGCTGCGTTGCGCGATTGGCTGCGCGCGTGATTGTGGTGGTGTTACCATTCATACTCTGCCACGTATAGCCCGGATAGGGAGAATCAAATCCAATGTACCCGAGCGAACAACTGATCACATCGACGCCAAGACTATCTGCCCAGATCGCGGCTCGCGCCCAGTTGTCTTCTTCCGTTGGTGTTTCTGTCGGATCAACTTCTGTGCGCGCAAGAGCAAACGTTGCGCCGTACGCAGGCCCAATCAAGTTCCCCTCTGAAAATCCGCCGACAACCGAGAACGTGTTTTGTCCGTGAGAATGCGAGCCGAGCGTTGTGCTGTTTGTTGAGAAATCGTAGCGAGCGATGATTGGTCTTGTAGAAAGAGCGGGATGAGTCAAGTTGGAGAAGCCGGCATCGAACACGGCAACGAGCACGCCCGCGCCGTTGATGTTCTGGTTGTGCAGCGCAACGACGTTGATTTGCTGATTCTGTCCGAGCGAGGTGCCATAGTTGAGCAGCGGCTGAGTCTGTGGTCCTTGAATCTGCGGCGGTAATCCTTTGTCGAGAACGGAAACCGGTTCAAGGCCACGAACGCGGATCCGCGCAACAAGCTCGATCTCTTTCACCTGCGGCAATGCCCGCATCGCTTCGATCTGCGACTTCGCAGCAACAACACTCATCGCGTTGAACCACTTCACTTCGTGACGAACTTTGCTTGCAATGCCGGAGACCGACGCAACGTAGGATCGATCGAGCGGAATATCTTCCATC
This sequence comes from Ignavibacteriota bacterium, assembly GCA_016218065.1. Classification (GTDB taxonomy): domain Bacteria; phylum Bacteroidota; class Ignavibacteria; order UBA10030; family UBA6906; genus CAADGV01. The sequence goes on from JACRFA010000161.1 coordinate 4,217, forward strand.
GCGATTACGCTCGAAGCGTCTGTTGGCTGTGCGGCGAGCATTCGCTGTCGACGTTCAATGGCACGCGGCGTGAGAAACGCTTCGGGCGACATTGTCATCATCTGCTCGGCTGCGGCGCCTTTGTCCTTGAACGTTACCCAGACGGGAATCTGTTCGTTCTCCGACATCGTGCCGTAGTACTTCGCAAGATTGCTGCCCAGCGGAGCAAGCGATTGTGGGAACGCAGACGTTGATGCACAAAGTAGCACCAACGCGATAGCAAAGTGTTTCACAGTGTTCTCCTCTTTGATGACGTGAAGTCGGTTAGCGCCGACGCGGTTTCTCCTCTCCCTCGAAACATCGTTGCGCACGCAAGCATTTCGCGGGATCGGCGTCGATTATCTGACGTAAACGAATTTGATTGCAGACTGAAAACTCTCGGAACCGCTGGTGCTCTGCGCGAACAAGCGGGCAATGTACGTTCCACTGGCAACCGAGTTTCCGGCGTTATTCGTTGCGTCCCACTCGGTTGTTTTCAATCCGTTTGCTTGAGCTTCATTCACGAGCGTCCGCACTTCCTGGCCAAGCAAGTTGAAGATCTTCAAGGATACAATGGAGGATTGGGGGAGATTGTATGTGATTGTGGTTTTTGGATTGAAGGGATTTGGGAAACTCGGCATCAATGCGTACGTGGTCGGAAGGTCATCGCGGGCTACGCCCAACAGTGTGCCTCGTGCAGCAACCGCGTTGATGATTCCCCAGCCGTAGTAGTTGTCGGGGCTGGATGAGCGACTTGCTGTTTGTCGCAACGCGTTCGCGATCTCGACGGGGTTTGCTGTCGGCTTTGCATGCAACAGCAACGCAACGACTCCCGCAGCCAGCGGACACGAGAGCGATGTGCCCCCCGCGTAGGTATATCCTGTCGGGTCGGTTGCGCTTGCGCAGTACACCGACGATCCTTGCGCCATCACATCGGGTTTGATACGCGGCGGAACGCTCGTGGTTGGACCCATCGAGCTGAACCCGGCTTTCGTGCCGTCGGCGTTCACTGCGCCGATGGCGAGCACGCTGTCGCCGTCTGCCGGCGCGTTCAGTGTGTTGCGCGATGTATTCTCTCCGTTGTTACCCGCGGAGTTTACTACGACAATTCCCTTGCTCACCGCCATGTCGCAAGCGCGGGTGATCACCGTTGTGTTGCCGTTCATGTTCTGCCATGTCCAGCTCGGATACGGAGGATCGTACGTCAGATATCCGAGCGACGTGCTGGTGACATCAACGCCGATGCTGTCTGCCCACTCGATGGCAGCGAGCCAATTGTCTTCTTCGACCGGAGTTTCACTGCTATCGTTTTCCGTGCGCGCAAGAATGAAGTTTGCGCCAAAGGCAGGCCCGATCAATTGTCCCGGCTTGTAGCCCGCGAGTGCGGAGAAGGTAAGAATGCCATGCGCCCCGAAGCCCGGATCGGGATTGTTCGGCACGACGCTCACTTTGTGATCGACGAAATCGTACGTGCGGATGATTCTGCTGCGAATCGAATCGAACGCCTGATGCGTGAGCAGCCGGAATCCGTTGTCGAACACTCCGACGAGAACGCCTTGCGCGTAGTTGCCCGTGTTGTGAATGGCAGGAACATTGATCTGATTGAGTTGACCGAAGGAGATTCCGTAATCGAGACTCAGGATTGACGCAGGGTGCTGGATGTTGGTCGGCTTCGCCACAACCGCGGACTGTTCTTCGGTGGAGTTTCTCTTGAATCGCGTGACCAGCTCCAGCTTCCTTACGCGAGCTGAGGATTCGATCTGTTCGATTTGAGCTTTCGTAGCAACAACGGATGCAGCATTGAACCACTTGGAAATCTGGCGAATGCGGCGGACGAATGGTCGCAACTGCTCAACATATCGTTGTTCGACGGGAAGATCGGTGTAATCAACAGCCAATTCAGCCGGGCGGGCTTTCAGTCTGCGACGAAGCGATCGCTCCGACACAACATTCTGCGGCACTGCCGCTTTGAGATGTTCGTGCGATCCTTTGTCCGTGAAGAAGACCCACACAAGCAACTCGTCTGTCGGAGAGATCAACTGCAGGGAGGTTTGGAGTCGTGCATCAATTTTCTCGCCGGCTGTTGCCGAAAGGCTCAGCGCGAGAAGAAGGAAAAGAGTTGCATGAAGTCGTAATCTCATGCAAGATAATACGGAGGGTGAGGAAGAGAATCAATAGAGGGAGGTAGGATTTGCGATCACTGATGGGGGAGTGTTGGAGTAATGGATTGTTGGAGGATGGATTGTGGATTGCAGATGGAGTATGACACGCTGACTTCTGTCCTCGGTCCTCCCTGCCTGCCGGCGTCCGCCACAAGGGCGACCGCCTGCCTCCGGCAGGCAGGCCTTTGCGCCGAAGTTGACTGCTCCGCTACGCGCCATGTAGTGCAGTCATGACGAGGAACACCCTCGGTAGCCCCAAAAGTCAGCGCGCTCACCAAAAGAAAAAGTCCACGGACGTGTTACCGGACATCCGTGGACTCAGCAAGAGAAATGAAGTTGAATCAGAAGTCGAATTTGAACCCGAGCGTTCCGTACACGTAGTTCTTGTGTTCCCATGGCCGCGGCTCGCGCATGATGACAGCGGAGAATTTGATTTCGCCGTAAATGAACGGCGGAACAATCTCGGCCCAGCCTGTGAACATGAGCAGGCGACTGAACTGCGCTGTTACTCTGAATCGGTCGAAGCGGTAATTTCTGTATTCGATTCGGACGAGGGGATCGATGAACGACTGCGCCTCGCCGCCTTTGAAGATCGTGTACTTCCCGTCGATGACGATGGCCCTGCCAATCGAAACAGTGTGGTAGCTTCCGCCGAGTTGCACGTTGAGGTTCTGGCGCTTCTCATCGAACAGAAAATCGAACGCGTAGTAGCCCTGGATGACGGACGAGATGTAGAACAACGAGTCGAGATTGCGTGTGGTGTATTCGGGCCGCCGGCCGGAGAGGCCGCCGAATGCAAACTTCCCGCCGAGAGCCGCGTAGGGGAACATTTCCGAGTTGATGCGAATCGTCTCCCACTCGAATTCGAATTCCCCCACGATTCCATCCGCGCCGTTCAGCAGGCGCGTTGTGTTGGTGACGATCTGTACGCCGGAGGGGCTTAGTTTTTCCAGGCCGCCGTGAACCGGAACCCATGCGCCGATTTTGATGGACTTATACTGACCCATCAACCATGCGGTGCCGGTTGACCAGAACGGATATCCCAACTCGTCTTCACCGATTCTTCCGACAATTCCCCACTCATTTCCGAAGCGAAGCGAAGCGCCGAAGAGAGAAATGTCCGCGGAAACCCAATCAGGCTTCGCGGGCCGCGCCATCGGGTTGGATTGTTCGACGAGACGGCTCTTGATGCCGAATGGCGGTTCGTTGCTGCGGGCTTCAGTGAGCAAGTCCGTTCGCAGGTCGCGTGCAAGCAACGTTTGCGAATACAGTTTGCCGTAGGAGACGTTCCCGATGCGGATATCGGTGATGGTCTGCGAATCGGGAAGAGCCGTCACAAAAATTCTCGCGTCGCGTGCGAATGCTTTGCCGCGATTGCGGAACGCGGCGTAAACGCGCAGTTTCAAATTCGGTTCTACCAACTCCCACATCGGGAATGACGGCGCATACGCGCTGTCGATGAGATTCAACTCCGTGAGAATGCGCTCCAGTGAACCGAGATCGTCGCGTGCGGATTGGATTTCTGTCTTGAGCTTTTCGTTCTGGGCAAATGAAGTTGCAATGCACAATGCGGTTGCAGCGATAATAATTTTGGTCGATAGAGTTTTCATCATGCTGGGATCTCTCTGCTACAGACTGAACGTGTATGGAATGGAAATCGTAAAGAAGTAGGGAGGCTCCCATAGATCGCGTTCACGCACAATAGGCGAAGCGATTTTTGCTTCGACACGAAGCTGCTCAGGGATGATCTCCATCCACAACGATCCCAGTCCCCAATCGCGGAAGTACTGGAAGGTCGCTCCGAAGCGACGCGCAAATTGCTGGTTCAGGTACTCAGCTTTGAGGTAGGGACTCCAGAAGAATCTTGTCTCGATGACTTTGATTTCATCATCCGCACCCGGCCCGACGCCGCGCACAAGCGCATCGTCGGAAATCTGCTCGAAGCCTAGGCCTGTTTTGAGTCGCAGAAGATTCGCGTTATTGTTGATGCTCACTGTGAACGAGTACCAGATATGCGCAGCGCTTTTGATGTAGTAAATGTGGCTCGTGTCTCTAAATGTGCCATCAAGATCTCTGCGAGGGAAACCAAAGATAATCGAGGCGCCCGCAAACGCCCAATCGAAGTCCGCCGTAACACCGTACGTCCCATTCAAGTTGCGCGGTTGCCAGATGCTTGCGAGGGCGCTGCCCTTGTCCGTTCCCCACTTGAACGGTATGTGCCCTCCAACTTTGATTTGATTGTACAGAGCGAGAAACGCGATGTTGCCCGACGACCATATTGGCAATCCGAACTCTTCATTGCCGAGCTTCACTTCGAGTCCCCACATGCTGCCAAACTTGACCTTTGCGTCATCAAACAGCCGCAGAGTTATGACGGTGGCTTCGCGATGGTCAACACTTGCCATGCTGTAGCGATCGAATGCAACGAGAACAGAGTCAGCATCTTTGATGAGCTTAGGCGCCGAGAGATCAGCGATGCGGAATTTTCTGTCGATCAGTTCTTTGTCTTCGCTGTACTCGCGGCTTTCGAGTATCTGCCGGTACATGTGTCGCTCAGGCTTCTTCATGAGAGCTTCCCGCAGACGCTGACCTTTTCGCTCTTTGCTGTTGCCGGTGAAGAAGATTGCGACGAGATCGGTCGAAGGTTCCGGTGTTGCGATCACCTGGATGTCGCCACGACTTTCGAGAAAGCTGGAGTCGTTCTCCAACACTTCAAAGAAGTACTGAGAGATCGTGTCGTTCAACGCGTCAGCGAGTGGAATGAACCATGAGCGGAGTCGAGTGAAGTAGTACGATTGCGGTCCGAACGTGACCTTGTCGAGAACTGTTTGAAGTCGCTCGATGCGCTGGCGCAGTGCCTTCAGCGTGTCCGGATGGACGATAATTGAATCGGATTGAGATTGCGGTTGATCAGGTTCAACATTCTCCAGTTCTGTGAGGGGAGAGTGATTGCGCGCGCCGTTTGCGTATGAGTTGGCCGCGCACAACATCATCGCGATGAAAACGTAAAGCGTCAGAAGAAAGAAGGTTTTGTATGCCGACATAGTTAGTAAAGTATGGATTGCGTCACCTGATCCGTCCTTGAGCCGCCAATTCCGGTCACAGTAACTTTGATCTTGATTGCGCTCGGACGAGTTGCGAGCAGGTTCTGCACAGTCAGCGTAAACACCTTCCCTCGACGCGTATCAATCCGCGACGTTATTCCTTCAGGTTGAATGACTGAACAATTCTCGACGGTAACATCGTTGTTACCAACATCCGCGCTAGTGAACTTGATGATGTACTCATTTCCTTGCCATGACGAGCCCGCCCACTTAATCTGCGGCGCGATCGGCTTCTTCACCGGGATTTCCTTGACCAGCATTTCCGTGTTCACGGTTGAGATCACTCGGAAGGTGAGGCTGGTCCATGTTCGTTCAGGCTTAAACACCACTGGATATTCGACGGCAGAGACGGTTTTCACTGGAATGCTGCCGTTGGCAACAATCTCAACCCGGAACTTGTTGGCGTCGAGTCCCCGTACGCCGCTTGCGAATGTGAACGGCACATCCCAGTACGCTTCGGGCAACGGCTCAGGATCCCAACGTGGCGGCGCAACTGAAACGCTGAATGACGTTGATGCATTTTCCAGATCGGGCGTCGCACCGCGATGCGCCTGTCCTGCCACCGTCACCGTGATCGGATTCGCTGTGACAATCGGATTTGCCCACTCGAGTCGAATTCTGCCGACATCTTTTGTGATCACGAATCGCGAATCGGAACTCGAGAAACTCACAATCTCGGGACTTGGTCCGCCGACGTACACGTTCTTGACGTACGGCGTACCGACAATCCATTTATCTTCCTTGGGCGGTTCCACGTTCAGCGTCAGCTTTGGCGGCGCGGCTCCGGCGCCTTCAACTTTCAGCGTGAAGGAGACAGGCTTGCTCTTGAGAGGGATCTCGTCGCCCAGTTGTCTCTTGATCAACTCCTTCACCGACTCGGGGAGTTCTTCCGGCAACGCGCGGCTTACTTCGGCGGCGGCAACAATCGTGTACGTCCCTTTCTGTTCGACCGATCCGGCAAGAATGCCGTTACCTTCAGCATCTTTTTGAAGTTGAGATGAGAGTCCGGAGGGCAAATCACCTTCCGGTGATTTGATCTCGTACGAGATGCCGGTGCGTTCGTTTGAAGTCTCGAGGCCGCGCACCTTGATGAGAGAGCGGCTGGGCTCTTTCGCAAACCAAATAATCGTATCGGGTATTTGCAGCTCGGGCGCCGTGGAGATTCTCTTGACAAGAATCTCGGCGATCTCGCGTTGCGCGTCGTCGCGTTCGGTGATCACATCTAACAAACTGACAAGCGCTACGAGATACAGTACAAAATAGAATGACGTTTTCTGCTTCATCGGATTGGTTCCTGCATTCAGAATTCTCTCGCTCGTCAGGACTTATTGTTGCGATTCGCTTCCAGAGATTTATGCACTTCCTGTCGCACCATCGAGGTGAAGACTTCCTGAACCTTTTGCTGGACAACCCGTTCTATTTCGTTTTCGACAACCTTTCCGATGTGAGATTCGATTCGTTGCAGCACGCGTAGCGTCTCGGCCTCGGCATCGATCATCTCACTGCGCAGCGTGTTGTACATCTGATGTTGATCGGTGAGGAGATCGTTTGTCTTCGCGATTTGCGTCTCGGTTTTTTGCAGGACGCGCAAAGCTTCCGTCTCCATATTGATCAGCTCGTTGCGCAACACGTTATACATCTCGCGATGGCTTGCCAACAATTCATTGCGCACCACGCTGACAAGCTCGCGCTGGCTGCCGGCGACGTCATTCTTCAGGACGCGAATCATTTCGTTCTCGCCCGTGATGATGTCTTTCTTTATGAGCTGAAGGATTTCCTTCTCGCCGGAAAGAATCTGACTATCCGTTGATGGGGCGGCGCCGCCTTTTTCTTCCGGCGTCAGATAGTACACCGTGGCGATCATCAGCAAGAGCATCGCCTCTAGCACGAGCGCTCCGATGACAACCCACGATGGAATCTGTCGGCCGTAAATCGATCTGAGTCCGACAATCACGACAAGCGCAGCTGCGCCGCCGTAGGCGAGACCCTGGACTTTGTTCGAGAAGCGAACGATCCCTTTAGGTTCGTCACGACTGATCGGTTTTTGTGTGAGGTGAGCCCCCGTCATAACTCCAGGTGTTTCCATGCAGAATTCTCCTCCTGATGCGTCTTCATGGGAAAGAGCGCAAAAATCTTCTGATAGTGGGAATTGAGTTACTTATGTGAATATATCATTTTATGTCGTCTTTTCAAACGCGAATCATATATTCATTTCATTTGTAACGCAGAAGATTGAGCAAGTGCAATGCCACAGTGATGCAGAGACAATGTTCATCGCACGAGTCTGACATGTAGTCGCAACGAGGTGGATGTCGTGTGGAGGGCCTAAAGAATGTAGTGACTCAAGTCCTTGTTTTTGGCGATGCCGGCGAGTTTTGTTTTGACAAGCTCCCTATCGACGACAACAATGTCCTGCTTCACTTCTTCAGGAGCGTCGAACAAAATGTCATCGAGAAGAGAGGTCATGATCGTGTGTAACCTACGTGCCCCTATATTTTCTACATTTTCATTTACCTCGCTTGCAATTCGGGCAATCTCTTCGATTCCGTCCTGACGGAATTGGACTTGAATTCCGTCCGTTTCGATGAGAGCCGCGTATTGTTTGATGAGGGCATTCTGGGGCATCGTCAGGATTTTGACGAAGTCCTGTTCGGTCAGGCTGCTCAACTCCACACGAATAGGAAAGCGACCTTGAAGTTCGGGAATCAGGTCTGATGGTTTTGAGATATGGAAAGCTCCCGAGGCGATGAAAAGAATATGATCCGTTCGGACCATCCCGTACTTGGTCATCACGTTGGAGCCTTCGACAATCGGCAACAGATCGCGCTGCACGCCCTCACGCGACACGTCCGGTCCTACAGTAGATTTTGCGCCCGCAATCTTGTCGATCTCGTCGAGAAAGACAATGCCCGAGTTTTCGACGCGGTGCAGCGCTTCCTTGATCGCGGCATCCTGATCGATGAGCTTCTTGGCTTCCTCGTTTGCCAGAATCAGACGCGCTTCCGAAACGGTGACCTTCCGCTTCTTCATCTTCTTCGGCATCAACCCACCGAACATCTCCTGTAGGTTGACGCCCATATCTTCAAGATTCATCGGTCCGATGACCTGCATGAGCGGAGTGTCCGTAGCGGGAACATCCAACTCGATCACCTTGTCTTCGAGCTTGCCATCGCGAAGTTTTTGCCGCAATTTCTGCCGCGTCGCGTTGTATTCGTCTCCTTCGGAGTTTGCGAGTTCTTCGGTTGCCGAACCGACGTGTCGTTTCCGGCTCGGCGGAATGAGGATATCGAGCAGCCTGTCTTCGCTCAGCTCCTTCGCCTTGTCGTTCACTTCGGCGCGGCGCTCGCCCTTCACCATGTTCACCGCATACTCCGTCAGGTCGCGGATGATCGACTCAACATCGCGGCCAACGTACCCAACTTCGGTGAACTTCGACGCTTCAACTTTGATGAACGGCGCATCGGAGAGTTTTGCCAGCCGGCGCGCAATTTCCGTTTTGCCGACGCCCGTCGGGCCGATCATGATGATGTTGTTCGGCATGATCTCTTCACGAAGTCCGGCGGGGACTTGAAGTCTCCGCCATCGATTCCGCAACGCGATTGCGACCGACTTCTTCGCGTTCTGCTGTCCGATAATGTATTTGTCCAACTCCTTGACGATTTCGCGGGGAGTTAGTTCTCTGGCTCGTTGTTCAAGTCGTGAAGGAGTTGTGCCCATCTAAAGTTCTTCGATTGTCAGACGAGTGTTGGTGTAGATGCAAATGTCTCCGGCTGTCTTCAGAGATTCTTCGACGATCTCTTTGGCGCTGAGCTGCGAGTGCTTGACCAGCATACGCGCAGCGGCAAGCGCGTAGCTTCCGCCTGAACCAATTGCCACGATGCCGTCGTCGGGTTCGATAAGCTCACCCGTTCCGGAGATCACGAGCGCCTTCTCTGTATTGAGAACAGCAAGCAACGCTTCGAGGTGCCGGAGGTACTTATCCGTTCGCCATTCCTTCGCCAGCTCTACCGCTGCGCGTTCGAGGTTCCCATGGTATTTGTCGAGGTAGTCTTCGAACTTCGTGAAGAGCGTGAATGCATCGGCTGCCGCCCCGGCAAAGCCTGCAAGCACCGTGTTGTTGTGCAACTTGCGAACTTTCTTGGCGCTCTGCTTCATGACGGTGTTGCCGACAGTAACCTGACCGTCGGACCCGATCACAGTCTTGCCATTGAACGTGAGGCCTAGAACAGTCGTCGATCGGATAATCTCGGGCATCGGCGTTCCAGTGTTGTGCGAAATTATTTCAGTTTGCGACGAAGACGTGCAACCGGGATCAACATCGCTTCGCGATATTTTGCAACCGTTCTTCGCGCGATGTTCAGACCCTTGTCATTCAGCATCTTTGCCAGCTTGTCGTCGCTGAGTGGTTTGAGATGATCTTCGGCGTCGATGAGCACCTTGAGCTTGATCTTCACTTCTTTGTTGGAGACTTCTTCGCCGTCTGTCGTGCTGATGGAGTCGCTGAAGAAATGGCGAAGCGAGAACACACCGTAGTCAGTCTGAACGAATTTGCTATTCACCACGCGGCTGATCGTGGAGATATCCATTTGAATCACTTCAGAGATATCCTTATAGATCATCGGACGCAGGCCTTCGCCTCTCTCAAAAAATTCGCGCTGCTTCTCGACGATCGTTCGCATCACCTTCAACATCGTTTCGCGGCGCTGATGGATCGAGCTGATGAACCACTTCGCCGCCTCGAAACGCTGCCGGATAAAATCTTTTGCTTCCGTCGGAACGCCGTCCTTCTTCCGTTTCGACATCAGCTCTTTATATTGTTTGTTGATGCGAAGGAGCGGAATGTTTCGATCATTCAGCGAGATGATGAAGTCATCGTCGGACTGCGTGACAATGAAATCGGGTACGACGTAGTTTTCGTGCGCGGTAAACTCACCTTCGCCCGGCTTCGGATTGAGATGTTGAATTACTTCGACAACGCGCTTGAGATCTTCGAGCGTGATCGAAACCTTCTTCGCGATCTCTTCAAAATGCCGCATCGTGAAGTCTTCATAATACTCTTTCAGCACACGAAGCGTGAGCATCTTGAGATAGTGATCATCCATCTCATTCGTCTCGACCTGCACAATCAAGCACTCCTGCAGCGAACGCGATCCGATGCCCACAGGGTCAAGCCGCTGAATTTTGTGCAGCACACTCTCAGCTTTCTTCAGCTCGATACTCGTGCCATGCGAAAGATTCAAATCCTGAACGATGGCTTCGAGATCGCGGCGCAGGTAGCCGTCCTCATCGAGGTTCCCGATAATCTCCGGACCAGCAAGTATCTCCTCATCATCCAGATCCAGCAACGTGAACTGCTCCAGCAGGCGGTGATAGAGCGGCACCGTATCGGGCATCGGCATTTCATCTTTTTCTTCGCCGTCGAACGGCTCGGAAGCTTTGTAGCCTATATAATCATCCTTGATGTAATCATCGATCGAGTACTCTTCTTCTTTGTTCGTCTTCTGCTCCTCAACTTTTTCAGCTGTACCCTCGGCGACTTCTTCCGCAACGAGTTCTTCCTTCTCAGGCTCCTGTTGTTCCTCAACAAGCTCCTCGTCCATTCCTTCCTCGAGCAGAGGATTCATCTCAAGCTCTGCCTTGATTTTCTGCTCAAGGGCGAGGGTAGGAAGCTGCAGCATCTTCAGGTATTGCACCTGCTGAGGCGACAACTTCATCATCATTTTGTGTTGGAGAGACAGATTTAGCATTCGATCATCTACGTTTTCGCTAGTGGTGATTCATTTTGTTTTTGCATGACAGCACAAAGCTTTCATACCATTGCCTGCCGAACTTTCGTATGAGCGGTTCGCGAAGAAAATCGTGAAGCTTGATGTCGCTCGCTTCACCGCGATCGCGTCCGCTTGCGCACTCCGAAATCTGTTCGTACCGAATCGCGTCGGTACCGAAACGCCGTACCCGAAGAGGAAACAGATGGCACGATATCGGCTTGCGCCAATCGAGATCCCCGTTCAGGTAAGCTCTCTCAAAGCTGCACTTTGCGACCCCGCCATCAAGATAGGTGAATACGCAAGCACGATCATTGATGCAGGTCGTGGCAAAGTCGCCTGGCGATCCATCGACCAACCCTGATTCCTCGATTGCGCTGATATTCTTTTCGTCGAGGTACTGCTTGACGATGGGGTAGGCTTTCTCAATCTCCAACACTTCATCATCCTCCAGTGGAGCCCCTCGACCGCCTTCCAGTGTGCAGCATGCACCCTTACAATTCGCCAGATCGCAGCAGAACGATGCGTGCGCGACCTCGTCATCGATGACGGCCTCACCTATGATTAACATTTCCCCTCACACCATCCCGACAACTGAATCAAAGTACAGATTTTTCATTACAGACAAAAGTAATTTTCCGTAACGGTCAAAAACCATGTCCCACGTCAATACGAGGTATCGCTCATCCGATCTTGCGAAACATCTTTCCCGGAGTCTGCTTCACGACGCCCTTGAATTCCAGCGAGAGCAAATGCACCAACGCGTCCGCGGTGCTGAAGCCGGCCTTCTCCGCGAGAGGATCAATGTGCATCGGATCATCGCCCATTGCGTCGCAGAGCTTCTGCTCGAATATCGTCAGCTCTGGCAGCGGCATTCGTTGCGTTGCTCCTGCAAGCCGAACAAGATGCTTCAACTGCGGAGCGAGAATCGCCGTCACGTCTTCAACATCTTCGACGAGCGCCGCCTTTTCCTGCTTGATCAACAGATTCGTTCCGCTCCGTTTCTTCGCTTGCACGCTCGCAGGCACCGCGAAGACTTCCCGGTTCTGATCGAACGCTAGCGTCGCCGTGATCATCGCACCGCCTTCCACGCCGGTTTCAACAACAATCGTCCCCAAAGAAATTCCGCTGATGATTCTGTTCCGCCGCGGAAAGTTGGTGGCATCCGGCTTCGTGCTCATCGGAAACTCCGAGATTAGTGCGCCATTGCGAATGATCCGTTCGGCAAGTTCGAGATTCTCAGCCGGATACATGATATCGATTCCCGAACCGATGACGGCGAGCGTGCGCCCTCCGGATTTCAATGTCGCGCTGTGAGCGGTCGTGTCGATGCCGCGGGCGAGTCCGCTCACTGTCGTGATTCCCAGCGTAGCAAGCTCGGACGAAATTTTTTCGGCCATCTGTGTGCCGTACGGCGAAGCGGATCGTGTTCCAACAACCGCCACCGAATATCTGTCGGCTTCAAGAATTTTTCCTTTCACAAACAGGTACGCCGGCGCATCGAATATATTTTTGAGATTGGGCGGGTACTCCTTCTCCCAATACGAAATGATGCGAGCGCCGCACTTATTCAAGCGCGAAAACTGATCGTCGATGTAGCGCTTCGCCTGATCCGCTCCCGAATCCCGCAAGAAGTTCACGATGCTGAGCGCGGTTTTCTTCTCGATGTTCTCGACGTGAACAAGTTCCTTGGCCGAAGCCTTCAGAACAAGTGCCGTGTCCTTGAAATGGGAGATCAGGCTGATGAGCCGTGTGGAACCAACGCCCGGAATCAAGGAGAGAGTCAGCAGTTCGCGCAGGTCGATGTTCATGATCGTTTACGTTGGAGGCAATGTCTCCTCAGGAACAAGATCATATCCATCGACGACGGCGACAACAACGCTGTGGACCGGGACGTCGGTTTGCTTCAACACCTGCGCCGCGGCGCCGCCTTCTTGCACAACCAACACCGTGTCGCCTACGCCTGCGTTGACTCCGCCGTCCAGCGCGAGAAGATCACGTCCGAGCGGTTTGCCCTCGAGCGTGATGGGTTGGCAGATCAAAATCTTCTTGTCTTTGAACTGCTCTTTCTTCTGCGTCGCGACGATTGTGCCTGTAACTTTGGAGAGTATCATTGGAGTTAGAGTTTGATGTTGACCACAAGATACAAGAAAGAGTCTGCTGAAGAAACACCTTTGGTTTCCGATTGATTGATGTGAGCGCTTGGTAGATCGTTGACTATTCGTCGATCCGGCGTATCACTCCGATGAACGCACAACTTTCGCCGTTGCGATCAACGCCCCAAGATGTCGCTGCGCGTGCTCGGCGCCATGATAGAGCAACGCAAGCTGAGTCGATGGCAACTGCGCCCGCCCGACATATCGTGTGTTGTGCAGCGTTTCGTGATTCGCCAATCGCAATTGTTGCAGTGAAAGCTCAAGCTGGACGAGTGTTTCCTTCAGAAGCTCTTCGAGCGTTCGCGCATCGTCTTCCTTCTCACTTTTCAGAGTCGCAAGCTGCTGCTCGGTCAGCTTCTCTCCGCGTGCATACGTGTAGAGCCGATCAAGGCTGCTCGCGATATGCTTCAGATGAAATCCGATTGACGCGCTGCCGCCAGGCTTTTCCCACAGCTTCTCTGCCGCAATGCCGCCGACTGCGTCCGGAAGATCTTCGATCACTTGTGTGAGCGAATGCGCGATCGGCATCAACAGCGGATGAACGCCTTCAATGGGACCGCGCAGCCAGGGTTCCTGTCGTGTCATAGGCCTCCAACTGAGATTGTGAGATGTAGGAATTGTAGTCGCTTCCGTTGCGACCAGCAATAGAAAATGGAACAAAGAAGAACTCTCGCGCTTCCGTCCGCCTGCTCATCGGCGACTGACTCGCAATCACCGAGTACACCGGCAGACTCTCTCTATCAAGATATGTGTTACTCTTCCACGGGATGAGTGTGCCGCCCGATTGCGTTCCCAGCTGACGAAGATTCGATGTTGGTAATCGCGATTCTCGAACAAGCATTTCCGGCCCACGCATCAACACGCGACTTTGAAACCCTGCGGGCTTCACTGACTCCACACGAAATGGAACCGCGAAGTCGAGGAGGAGAGAGGATGATCCTTTCCAAATTCGGGTGATCTTTTCGAATCTCCCTCCGCGTCGCGCAGAATCAAGTCCGGCAACTGAAGACCAGGAGGGAACACGAACATAAAGAGTGAATTCAGTTGGATAGTCGCTGGAGACAGTGATCCGCATTTTCCCCGTCAATGGATAATCAGTCTCTTGACTTATCTTCACGCGTTCTCCCGACGCCATCACGAACGAGCTGGCGCTGTTCTCAAGCAGATTGACGACGATTCCATCTTTAGCGCGCAAGAAGACATAGGACGGCAATGAAGCAATCGCCCTCGGCCCGTTCGACGAACAACAGGTTTGTTTGCTGGAATACACCCGGCGTCCGCGGAGATTCGTGAAGTACGCCCACCCTGAGCCATCAAGCTTCTGCGCGGCGGCAAGCTGATTGCAGACTGTTCGCTCGATCTCATCGGCGTACTGAACGTCTCCCGACAATCGAAGCAGATTCATGTTCAACTCCATCCAATTCCACGTTACGCAGATTTCTGCCAAGCCATCGCACTCTTCGCGGCACTGGACATCATTGGCGAACCAAAACTCGCCCTGACTTCCGCCGCCTGTTGGCAGCAGCTGATGATCGACAATGTCCTGCCAAGCATTGAGAACAGGGACGAGATACTTCTTGTTCCCGGTGGCGCGATAGAGTTCGCACAATCCGTTGAGGCATGAAAGCATTTCGTACGCCTTGCCATTCGCCGTCAGACTCACGGGAGTGTTGTCCGTCAGCGAGCTGACGAGTTTGGGCCCGTCATTGCCCTCCCACCGCTCCACGAGGTTGATCGCAAATTGGAGATAGCGTTCTTCGTTGGTTGCCTGATACAATCGAACCATCGGCCCGAGAATGCTTCCCGACGCCATTCCTTGATGAGGCGCGTTCGTGTTCAGATTGAGTTTTGGCGGATCGCCAAATGTCGCCACTATGAGATCGCCGATGCGTTGCGCGGCAGCTAAGGCCTGAGCATTGCCCGTGAGATTAGCGTATGTGAGCAAGCCAATGAGATTGTACTTGTGCACCCACACGTCCCACGCGCCATTCCTTCCTCGCGACCAATGATCTCCCGGCGGATATGTTCCGAGATATCCGTCCTCGAGTTGCGTCGAGAGCAACGTCTTGACGACGCGGTCAAGTTTTGCGCGAAGCTGAGTGTTGCGTGTGTTTGCCCATGCGCGTGTTGCGGCGTCGATCCACTTGCCAACGTGCTCGCCCTGATAGCCGTACGAGCCGGGACGATGCGTGTAACACACAAGAAGGCTGTCTTCGTTTTTCTTCAGCAGCCAGTTCGTGACGTTCGCCTCGCATCGTTTGCCGAGCGTTCCGGTAATCGTAACATCGGCGGGAGAGGCCGGTGAAAAGAAATCGTGAATTGGTTGTTGGTGAGATTTTGAAAAGCGCTGTCCGGCGAGACTACGTTCAATTTCGTTCGTGTTCATCCACGCGGATGTCAGCGCGACGAGTGCAGCAACTCCAACCGAGATGACGCTTCGAGGTTTCACACAGGATGTCAGGCGAGAATTTTCTTCTTGTACTCTTCAACAATCTGAAGCGCGCGGTTCATCGACTTCGCTTCGGCAATCACGCGAACAATCGGTTCGGTGTTGGACTTTCGGAGATGAACCGAGTGGTCAGGATAGTCAATCCGCAAACCATCTTCCGTATTCACAACAGCGTCCTTGCCGACATCATTCTGAATTCGTTGCAGAGCGCTGTCGGGAGAAATTCTTCCCAGCTCAATCTTGCCTTTGGCGATTTGGTACTCAGGCAGAGACGCTTTCAGTTCGGAAACCGTTCCTCCGAACTCCGTCAGCAATTGGAGTATCAATCCAATCCCAACAATTGCGTCGCGACCCGTGTGCACGGCAGGCAGAATTACACCGCCGCTTCCTTCGCCTCCGATAATCGAGCCGATGTTCTTCATCCGCTTCGCGACATTGATTTCGCCGACAGGTGTTCGCTGAACGTTCGCGCCAAACTGCGCGGCGATGTCGTCAATTGCCCGGGTTGTCGAAAGATTGACGACAACCGAATGCGTAAACGTGTGGCCGAGCTGTCGCTCGCGCTGAAGCACGAACTTCACGGCCGACGCGATTGTGTATTCCTCGCCATACGGTTCTCCCTTTTCGGTGATGAGGACAAGCCGGTCAACGTCGGGATCGACGACGATGCCGAGATCGGCCTTTTCGTCCTTCACACGCCGACAAAGATCCGTGAGGTTTTCGGGAATCGGTTCGGGGGTGTGAGCAAACACGCCGCTCACATCGCAGTTCATCTCAACCACTTCACAACCCAGTTCTCTGAGAATCAACGGCGTAATAATTCCGCCGGCGGCATTCACTGCATCGACGACGACTCGCAAGCGTCGTGCGCGAATCTTCTCGATGTCGAGAAGGGGAAGAGCAAGCACGGCATCAACGTGCTTCCGAATCCAGGTCTCGTCTGCTGTATGTTTCCCGATCTGTTGCCACGCGGCGAACGTTGCTGCGTTGTTGTCGGCGATCTTCCAGACGTCGCGATTTTCCTCGGCATCCAGAAACAGTCCTGTCGGCGCGAAAAACTTCAGGCCATTCCACTGCATTGGATTGTGACTCGCAGTGATGGAGATGCCTCCCGCAGCGCCGAGCTTCTCGACTGCCAGAGCCACGGTCGGCGTTGGACAAATGCCGAGCGCCCGGACGTTCACTCCTACGGAGAGTAGAGTTGACGAAACAAGATTGGCCACGATCTTTCCTGTAATCCTGCCGTCGCGTCCGATGACGACTTCAGGATTTTGGGGATGCTTCTGCTTGCAGTACTCGCCGAAGGCGGCAGCGTATTTCACAATCACATCGGGCGTCAGGCTCTCTCCGACAATTCCGCGAATGCCGGAGATGGAAATCATGAGAGACATGTGTGGGTCTGAGGTTGAGGTTAGGTCGAGGTTTAGGATGTAGTGGAAAATTTTCGTGAGGCAATTTAGGCAACGATCAAAAGACAATCAAGGAGACTCTGGTAGAGATTCTTCACCCCGTCCCAACATGGAAAGCAGTTGGGACTCCCCGCCTGCCATCATGAAGCATGAGGCGGGCAGGCGTTCAGAATGACAATGAAAAAAATGCCAACACATTTCCTGCTTGGCGGTTTTCCTTCATCAGGGCTTTTTTGGCCAGACCTCAGGGAGAGACGGGGCACGCCCCTTCATGAGGTTATGCACTGCCCCCGAGTTCATGCAGAGTCAGGGCGACCGCGCTTGCGCCGAACTACGCTGCTCCGCTTCGCGCCATGCAACGCAAGTCTGACGAGGAACACCGGCAGGTGGCCCAAAAAATAAATGTCATTGGTCATTCGGAGATAGATTCGATTCGTCGTTGCTTGATACTCGCTTCGTTTTTGGTTACGTTTGATGCAAACAGAATGGCTCTCGCTATGCTATCGCAGGACGAAAAACGAGAGTTGCTGCACATTGCCCGCGGCGCAATCGCATGTGAACTTCAACGGCGAGTCTATCAACCTCCGACAACCGGAACATCAGGGCTTCACGAAGTGCGTGGAGTGTTCGTCACGTTGCGTGTTGATCGCGAACTTCGCGGATGCATCGGCTACATCGAATCGAAAAAGCCGCTCTTCCACGTGGTAGCGGAAGTTGCGGTGAAGGCAGCCTTCGACGATCCTCGCTTCCCTCCGATGACGACGGAAGAATTCGAGAACGCCACGATTGAGATTTCCATTCTCTCGCCGCTCGAACGTATCAGCAGCTCAAATGAGATTGAGATCGGCACGCACGGACTTGTTGTGGCATGCGGGCCGCGGCGCGGACTGCTGCTGCCTCAAGTGGCAATCGAGCATGAGCTGGATCGTCAGGAGTTTCTTGACGCGACATTTCAGAAGGCTGGCCTCGCGATCTCGCGACAATATTCTTCCGATGTCGAGATTTATTCGTTTCAGGCCGAGGTTGTTCATGAGAACGATTTTGTTGTAGGGAAGGCATGAGCAGCGGCAGCACACATGTTCGCGCTCCGGTGGTTGCGGGGATGTTCTATCCGGCCGAGCCGGCCGACCTGCGCCGTGAGGTTGACGATTTCATTCACGCGATAGAATCACAGGTCGAGCGGGACGTCAAGGGGATCATCGCTCCGCACGCCGGCTACGCGTACTCGGGACAAACCGCGGCTCACGCATACGCCGCGCTGAGAGGGAGGTCGTACTCAACCGTCGTTGTGATTGCACCGAGTCATCGGGAATTTTTCAGCGGAGTTTCGGTGCATCCCGGAGATGCGTATCAGACGCCGCTCGGTTTGATTGAGTTGGATGCGGAACTGCGAGAGAAGTTGATTACGAATTGCGAGTTTGTTGCAGCGTCGGAGAAGGGGCATCGCGCTGAACATGCGCTTGAAGTTCAGTTGCCGTTTCTCCAGTGCATGCTGCCGAAGTTCAAACTGCTGCCGCTCGTGATCGGAGATCAGCGGCCGGAGTATTGCCTAGGCCTCGGGAAAGCGCTGGCGGCAGCGCTTGGCGGCGCAAACGCGCTGATTGTCGCGAGCACTGATCTTTCGCACTTCTATTCGTCGGAGGTTGCCGAGAGGATCGATTCGATCATGTTGGATGATGTGGGGAGATTTGATTTCGAGCAACTGATGCGCGATCTGGAGGCGAAGCGAACGGAAGCATGCGGCGGCGGTCCGGCAGTTGCCGCGATGAGCACGGCGAAAAATTTGGGCGCAACGAAGATGGAAGTGCTGCACTATTCTAACTCTGGATTTGCATCCGGTGATTTCACGAGCGTTGTTGGCTACATGGCAGCGGTCGCGTATTAATGAATGATGTAACCTCGCAGTGTTGATTCCAACCGAAAGTTCCGAGGAGAAAGGTTCCGAAAGTGAACGTTGCGATAGTTGGCGCCGGCAAAGTCGGGTCGGTGCTGGGAAAAATCTTGGCAACGCGGGGCGCAAAGATTGTCGCCGTCGTGTCGCGCACCAACGCTTCAGCGGCGCGAGCAGGGAAGTACCTTCGCTGTCGCAACGTGTCGACTTCGCTTGCGGCGATTCCTCCGAAAACGGATCTCGTGTTGATTGCAACTCCGCACAGCGCGGTGGAAGAAGTTGCCTACAAACTGACAGCAATTGCGCATCTGGAGTTCAAGCGACTCTCCGTTTGCCATGCGTCAGGAACGCTGACCGCCGATGCGCTCGTGCCGCTTGCGAAGAAAGGTGCGTCGGTGTTCTCGTTTCATCCGCTGCAGACATTCCCGCGCGACTTTGGGCCGGCTGAGATTCTGCCGACTGTACGAGGCATCTATTATGGTGTCGATGGCTCGAAGAAAGGCATCGCTGTCGCCGGTGTGCTCGCGAAGAAGCTCGGCGGAAAAGTTCTCGTCGTGAAGCCGGAGATGCGGAAGTTCTATCACGCTGCCTGCGTTGTTGCATCGAATCATCTGACGACGATGCTCTGGATACTCGAGCAGATGTTTGGCGCGCTGAAGACGAACGAGAAGAAGTTCTTTCCGGTGTTCGAGCCGATTATGCAAGCGGCGCTGAGGAACGCGGCGAGAACGTCGCCGGCAAAATCTCTGAGCGGGCCAATTGCCCGCGGCGGCGTTGAGACTGTTGCCGGGCATTTTGAGTCGGTGAAGAAGTTCGCGCCGGAGCTGGTTCCGTATTTTGCCGCGCTCTCGGCAGAGACGACGCGGCTTGCTGAGGCGAAGGGATCGATTGAAAAGGACAGAGCAGAGAAGTTGTTCAATCTCATTCGTTCAATAACAAACTGAAGAGGAGTGACCCAGAAATGCAGATTCTTCGCTTCGCTCAGAACTAGAAAAGGAAACAACTTGAAAGCACTCATTGCCAGCGGCGGACGCGGCACGCGGCTCCGTCCAATCACACATACTCAAAACAAGCATCTCATCCCCATCGCCAACAAGCCGATTCTCTATTACTCGATTGAAGCAGCGGCTGAGGCAGGCATCAAAGAAATTGGCATCGTGCACAACGCCGATAGCCGCGAAGTGCCGGAGTATGTCGGCGATGGATCGCGCTGGGGCGTGAAGATCACGTACATCCCGCAAGAGAAACCCGGCGGTCTTGCTGAAGTGGTGATGATTTCGGAGAAGTTCATTGCCGGCGACGAGTTCATTTTTTATCTTGGTGATAATCTTTTGGTCGGCGGGATCAAGAGGTTTATCGACGAGTTTCAGAAGAGCAAGTGCAATTGTTTTCTGACGCTCTCGAGAGTGAAAGACCCCGAGCGCTTCGGCGTTCCTGAAATCAGGGACGGAAGAATTATTGGCGTTGAAGAGAAGCCGAAGAAGCCGAAAAGCAATTTCGCAGTTGCCGGAATTTATTTATACGACAAGCACATCTTCGAAGCCGTGAAGTCGCTGAAGCCGAGCGCACGCGGCGAGCTGGAAATCTCCGACGCGCATCAGTATCTAATTGACAACGGCTTCAAGGTCGGCTATACGGAAATCACTGGCTGGTGGAAAGACACCGGCAAGCCTGCCGATTTGCTCGAAGCGAACCGGCTGATTCTTGATGCCATCGCACTTCGCATTGACGGTGAAGTTGACTCGACATCGGAAGTCGCGGGCAAAGTTATCATTGAACCTGGAGCGAGAATCATCAAGAGCAAGATTCGCGGCCCTGTCATCATTGGAAAGAATAGCATCATCGAAGACAGCTACATCGGACCCTTTACATCGATTGGCGACCGAACCGAAGTCCGCAACAGCGAAGTCGAGTATAGTATTGTCTTGCGGGATTGTAAGATTCAAAGCGTCAGCTTACGGCTCGAAGGAAGCATCCTCGGCAACGATGTAGAAATTGTTGAAGCGAGCGGCAAGCCGCGTGTGCATCGGTTCATGATTGGGGATCAGAGTAGAGTTGAGGTGGCATAAGAATTTGCTTCTAGTTGTCAACTGTCAACGACCAATTCTCAATTGACAATTGACCGTTGACCATCGAGAATTCTTCGTTCCAAGATGAAAGGACATTTTGTGGAACTCGTGTTTAAGACTTTGCTCTTTGATCAGAATGATCGCATCGCCACGGTCACTATCAACCGACCCGACAAGTTGAACGCGCTCAACGCGCAGGCGAAGTCGGAGTTGCGCGAGCTGTTTACGCAACTGAAGACTGACGACGCCATAAGTGTGGTGATCTTGACCGGCGCAGGCGAGAAGGCGTTCGTTGCAGGAACGGATATCAAGGAACTGACTGTTTTGAATTCCGAAACCGGCAAGGATTTTTCAGCGAAGGGGCAGGAGGTTTTTGATTTGATCGAGAATCTCGGCAAGCCGGTGATTGCGGCGGTGAACGGCTACGCGCTCGGCGGCGGATGCGAGCTTGCGCTTGCGTGTCATATTCGCATTGCATCGGAGAACGCGAAGTTCGGACAGCCGGAAGTGAATCTCGGCATCATACCCGGCTACGGCGGAACGCAGCGACTCGCCCGACTCATCGGACGCGGACGAGCGATGGAGATGATTCTTTCCGGGAATCAAATCGACGCACAAGAAGCATTGCGTATCGGACTCGTGAACAAAGTTGTGCCGCAAGCTGAACTGCTTGCAACGGCGACGAGCATGGCTCAGCTCATTGCGAGCAAGGGACAGGTCGCGATTCGCATGGCGCTAAAGGCGGTGAACATGACGCAAGAGACGACGCTGAGCGACGGACAAAAACTTGAGGCGTCGCTCTTCGGGGTTTGTTGCGAGAGTGAGGACTTCAAGGAAGGCACGTCGGCGTTTCTCGAAAAACGAAAGCCCGCATTCTCCCAAAGGAGTCTCGATGAGTCGAGTCTTCGACCTTCGGACAAAAACAAATGACCGACGTTCGTCGCAAACTCCGCAAGCGCGTTGTTGTCGGTGTGGCGTGTGCTTTGCTTATCGTTCCGATTGTCATAGCGCTCGATCATCTGACAACGAGCGACAAGGTTGTTGTGAGAATCGAGCCGGAGATGGAGACCATCATCGAAAATCTTCTCGTTCACTACAATGTTGATACGAAGACGATGAGGACGCGAAAAGTGACAGGCGCGGATAAGGAATCTGTGCGGCTGGAGAGGAGAGTGTTCGTTCCTCCCGAATTCAATACGCTTAACTTCAATCATGACTTGAGTGAGAAGCTGCTGGAAATGGGATTGACCGTTGTGGCGACGGAGAAATCTGCGGACAAGTCGGTGACGATGCACATCAAAAGAGATGATGTAATTGTGGAGAGCGTTGTGTTTGTGCAGAAGCATTGAGGTGTCATTGGAAGGCTCGTTCAGGGCCGAGGAATCCGGAATCATGGCTTGTGAAAAAGCCGGGGTACGACTTGGAGAAGCATGAAACTTCCTAACCGTGAACATGCTGTGTTGCACCAATTCGGATATGCAGCGGAAAACTGGGAGCGACTTGCGAGTGATATTCGAAAATACCATCTTGAATCGGAGGTTGACAGTGAGCGATCAACCCCGTATGGCATGAGGTACGAAATTGCGGCGGAACTTTTGAGTCCTCGCGGGCGCGGATTGTTGGTTCGAACGATTTGGCAAATCGATGAAGGCAGCGATGTGCCAAGACTTATTACGTTGATTCCAGAGTAAGGAGAGCAGCGATGGAATTCACAATGTACTCTGATGTTGTGTTGGTTCGCGATATTCCTGAAGAGGGATTGCGTACTGGAGATGTTGGAACAGTCGTTGAACGACACGATGTTCCCGGCAAGGAAACGGGTTATAGCGTGGAATTTTTTGACATGCTTGGCAAGACGATTGCCATTGTAACACTTCAAGCGTCCACGTTCCGCCTTCCCGTACACTCCGATATTCCGGCGGTGCGTCCCGCGGCTGAAGCAGTGTCGGAGTAGTCTTTTCATCCTGATGTTGTCATCTTGAACTTAGAAGCGGACCGTTGTGGCGACGGAGAGGTCTGAGGAAAAGTCGGTGACGATGCATATTAAGAAAGATGATGTAATTGTGGAGAGTTTGGTATTCATGGTGAAGAGGAAGGAATGAGACTCTTCCTCGATACGTCCGTAATTTCCGCATACTGCGACGACAGAAAGCCGTGGCGAAGAGATGTCACGCGTCGTTGGTTCTTGGATGATTCTTCGAAATATGAGCTTTTCATTTCAGGACTCGTTCTTGACGAAATCCGACGGACTCCGGATACTCCAAAGATGGAATCAATGTTGAGCCTCATCGACAAATGCAAGATTCAAGAGTTAGCGATCACGGAGGAGATCAAGAAACTCGCGGCACTCTATCGTGAGACGCTCTTGTTCAAAGAGTTAAATGATACAATCCATCTGGCAACCGTATCTTGCTACGGACTGGACGCGCTTGTGTCTTGGAACTTTCGGCATTTAGTGAATTTGGAGACGATTGCAAAGATTCATGAGCTCAATGTTGCAAACAGGTATAGGATTATTGAAATCGTCACTGTTGAACAACTGGGAGGAGGTGCAGAATATGGAAGAATATAAGAATGACTACACCAAAGAGGACGACTACATGATGTGGGAACTTCATGAAATCAGGCGGAA
>JACRFA010000162.1 GCA_016218065.1 Ignavibacteriota bacterium
CGACACGCGAGTCGACGTCTGGAAGACTCCGGTGACCGTACGCGGAACATTGAGCGTGATACCGCCGACGTTCTGTACAGTAACATTTGAAATTGGTGAAGGCCAGTATCGCGGCGGATCGTCGTTGACGTCGTAGTTGGTGGATGTGTTGATGACCAGCGTCCCGGTTGAATTGTAGGTGAAGTCGTTCGTTCCTGTTGCCCAGCCTCCCTCATCAATTTGGAATGTGCCATTGATAGTGAATCGACCATTGTTCGTAACAACTCTGTTGCTCGTCATGAGTTTCGATCCGGTGTTCACGCTCGACAGCGTATCCGTGAGTGTCACATTACCGCCAAGTGTTACGCCGTTCGTGTTGTTGATAATGAGATTACCGATAGATGATGGAACCTCGGCGCCCGTTGTTTGCGCCACCGTTGCCGCGTATGTTACACCAGTGTACCCCGACACGTTGCTGAGGCTTGTATAGCTGTTGTTGCCAGCGAGGGTCAACATCGTGGAAACAGTTATCGGATTGCTGATGGTAACGCCGGCTGAATTGTTGAGATTCAAGTTCGGAACTGTGGAAGGGAATGTTGCGCCGGTGGCTTGAGCAGAAGAACCGTTTAAGGTGATAGTCGAATTCGTCCCAAGATTCAACGTACCCGCATTGGACAATGTCCCGCCAATTGTGATATTGGATCCTGTTCCGACATTTGCATTGACTGTACCCGTATTGATGGTCAAGTTGTTTTTCACAACGAGATTGCGCGCCGCTGCGGCGTCCGTCAACGTGACCATTCGACTTGCCGCGGTATTGTTTCCATTGATCACAACATTCCAAAGGGGAACTGTGTGCGTATTGAGCTGGAATCCGTCGGCGCCTACAGTCGTTGACACTCCATCCCCAAGGCGAATTGTTCCGCCGGTGATGTTGTAGGTTGCCGATGTGGAGAACTTCACTTCATTCCCTGTACCTGTAGCCTGAAGTGGATCAATGACTGTAATGGTCCCGTCAGACATGTTCAGTGTTCCGCTTGTCGTGACCTCAAACGGATGACTCGTCGCCGCTAAAGGAGAACCGACAGGCCCTTGAGGATCAATGTTGATGGTCCCGCCGGAAATCGTTGCAACATTGGAAATAGTAAACCTGCCGTACACGTTAACCGTGCCGGCGACTATTTCAAGCGTATTGCTGTTTTGAAGTCTCGCCTGGCTGTTCTTTCCACCGGTCGTAAACGTTCCTGTTGTGTTAATGTAAATCGGAGCGTCCGAGCCGTTGCTTCCACCAAACCCTACAATCGAGCTCGTGCAATAGAAACTTCCGCTGCCGGTAATCTTCAACATCCCGTTGGCTGTACCGAGGTTGAGGTTCGCAGTTGTCGCGGCCGTATCTATCAACGTGCCCTGAGTCTGTTCCCAAATTCCTCTGGTCAATGTCAGAGCGAAGTTCCCACCTTTCAGGTACGTAGTTGTGTTGCAAATGACTCTGTCAGTGGTGTTCGGGCGATTGACTATTACCTTATTGAACTGTATGAGAAGAGGCGTGCCGACGCTTGAAACAGTCTGATCGCCTGTGTCGGCGGAGCGTATAAAATTGGTGACAACCCCCTTGCTGCTGCCGCTGCCGTGATCGAGTTTGGCTCCCGTCCCTACGGTAATGTTGCCGCTCACATGAAGCGGAGGCTCGACACTCGGGAGCGATCCGAGAAGATATTGCGCCCCAGCATTCAGCACGAGGTTTCCTGTGATTGTTAGCGAGGCCGCAGCTGTCGCCGTCGCAGCATAATTCAGAATTCCGCTTGTGCCTTGACCAATCGTAAGGCTCGCAACTGATATTGCTGTAGAACCATCGATCGAAACAGTGTGTCCGTCTCCGATGATCACATCGTCCGCAGCAGTCGGAAGGATGCCACCGGGCCACGGGGCATCAATCGATGTCGAATTCCAATTGCCCGATCCGGTTGTCGTAATAGTCGAGGCGTGCGCATTTGCAGAAAAGACCAGCGACGTAATTGCTATCCAAAGTGGAAGCAGTCGTTTGGCTGTCATAGAATCCTCTTAGTTTGTTGGTTGGGATGAATGGGATTAGTAAGTAACGCTTATCGGACAAACAACATTTTCTTGATCTGTACTTGGCTCCCGCTCTGCAGTTTGCTGAAATAGGTTCCACTCGCAAGCCCCTGCATGCCGGCAGGCACGGCGCTCGCATCGAACACTCTCTCATAACTTCCCGGCTTCAGTTCCTCATTCACCAACGTCACGACCTCTTTCCCCAACACATCGTACACCTTCAATAGAGATGGGACATGCCCCGTCCCTACAGGAATAGTGAATCTGATTGTTGTTGTTGGATTGAACGGGTTGGGATAGTTCTGATGCAACTCAAACCGCATTGGGGCGACTTCACCTTCTGCTTCCGCTACAACATCGACACGGATCGGTTCTGTGAAATGAATTGATCCATCGAGATCAACTTGCTTCAGACGATATTGCCACGAACCGCGAGACGCAGTGCTATCGACGAACGAATAGGAATGCGGCTCATTCGTTGTTCCATGTCCCGCAACGAATGAATTCTCCACCCTCCACCACTCGATCACTCCAATACTCCGCTTCTCCACATGGAAGCCGTAGTTGTTCACTTCGCTGATCGTGCGCCACTCCAGCCGAACTGCGTTGTTGACGACCGCGCCTGTGAACGATGCAAGCTGAACCGGAAGCGACGATTGCTCTGTAATGGAAAAGCTGTTGAACCGCACAGCTTCATCACGCAAATCAGAAGGGGCGAGGAGACTTCGATAGATTCCCCATTTGGGCCTGATGAAGTCGTTGTCGGGCCGAATGGTCATGATGTTGGCATTACTGTACGACAGCAGTATCGCGCCGTCACTCACGCTCTTGATCGTCAAAGAGTACGAACCGCCAGCTGATGCGACATGCACCGTCTCCGCGCATTCAACCCAGGCACCAAGAAATGATGAGAGGTTAACCACTGCGACTTTCGTCGTGTTATCGTGAATCAACTCCAGCTTGTTGGGTGTGGACTTTCGAGGTGTGAGTGTGAAGATCGGATCGGCGTCGGCGCCGCCGACGGCCTTGATCTGATGAATGTGTGTGAAGTGAGTCGATGGCTGGAATCCAACGGGGAGTTTGAATCGCCACGTATAGATGAACGTCTCACCGACAGTTCCTATCAGACTTTCTGGCGAAGCATCGTATGTTTTGATTTCGACTCTTTGTCGATCGAAGTTGATGCAGCGATCATTGTCCGGCGAGACGTGAGAGTAGAATTCAAAGACATACTGACTCAGATCCGTGTCCCACACTTCTGCGATGTGTCTGCCAAATTCAGGATGCACGCACTCAGGATTCTCAACCGGATTGCCGCCGGGGGCAAGTACACTCGTGATCAGCTCGTACGTGTTGCCTGGACCATCGGCGTTGAGAACCGCTTGTGCATATCCCTGCGTTGAGACGACAGCAACGAACGTCAGAACACTGAGCCACGTCTTTGTATGCATGAATCTCTCTCTGATCATCACTCACCGAATCAACAGCATTTTTCTTGACTGCGCAAGACCGCCGGAAGTCAGTCGATAGAGATAGACTCCCGACGCGCACCCTGCGACATTCCAGTCCACAGAGTATGTCCCGGGTTGCATCACTTCGTTCACGAGCGTAGCTACTTCGCGACCAAGCATGTCGTACACGCGCAGGGACGTATAACTGTACGTCCCGACGGAAACGGAAAACTCAATTGTCGTCGTCGGGTTGAACGGATTCGGATAATTCTGTTGAAGCTCAATTCCTGACGGCATGGTTTGCAAAGGCTCCTGAGCAGACAATGGCGTAGGGTCAACGCCGTTCGGTCCAACATCGGCCGCAGTCAACGGGCGACGCGATATCGCCGCGCCCGAGTATTCGTCCGCACCAATATCCTTGCGCGCATCACGAGTCTGCCCATCGATGTCGGCAACGACACTCGGATACGATCCGACCGACGAGTCGATTGCCGGACTGCTCGCGGAAAGCTTCCACAGACTATCGACTCGATGCAGCAACGGATCGGCGACTTTGATTTGCGATGGCGTCGCTGCAATGCCGAGCACTGCCGGCGCCACCGGATACATGATGTTCCCGCTCCACGTCATATTCACCGGCGAGGTAATGATTTTCACGAGTTCGTTCTGTGAGCCAATGACGAGATTGTTGGCAATGACGACGTCGCGCGGCGGCTTGTTGTAGCTGCCGTTGTTGGCGAAGCCAATTTCAATGCCGCGATCATTGTTGACAAGCGAGTTGAACGCGATAGTTGCTCTGTTGATCTGCCAATGCGCCGAGTAGTTGGTACCTCCATCGTAGTCACCATTCGTCAGCGTGATGGGCGCATCCCACGTCGTTCCTGTCAATCCTTCGAAGTAGTTGTTGATCACTGTATGGTCGTCGCCGTATATGCGAACGCCGCCGGTCCCGCTTTTTCCCTCACCAAAAAAGAAATTGCCCTCAACCGTGCTTCGATGTCCCTGCCGCAAGCACACCGTCCCTTGTGAGCGTCTGAACGTGTTGTAGCGGATGATATTGTCGTGCGTCTTCACCGAAACGATCTCCGGATCGCCGTCGCAGTCCTCGAACAGATTGTACTCGACTGTCGTGAACGCGCTGGAGTTCGACATCGAGCTGACGCCGATGCGAATGGACTCCATCTCGTTCGTCGCCCGCGGCCCAATGTTGCGGAAATGATTGTGATCGATCAGATCGTACTGCGACGCATACGATGTCGGTTCAGGCGATCCATCAATGGTGATGTAGTTGCCGTGTTGATGTTTCTCTTCAAACAGATTATGGTCGATGCGATTGTGATGACTGTTCGGCAGCGCCTGGTTCCACGTTCCGCCGATGAGCACCCACTTGAGCGACGATGTCTCGGTGAGACGGAACGTGTTACGCGTGATGCGGATATGATGGCAGCTTTCCGTCTTGATGACCGTGACGTCCGCCGACGTGAACAGAAAGCCTTCGATCACAACGTAAGCAGCCGAGCGCGGATTGAAATAGAAATTGCCGGCGAACTGCGCCATGCCGCGATTCTGCGCCTTGATCACGATCGGAAATGCGGCTGTTCCGCTGCGCGTGATCGTGGTGCCGCTTCCGCTGTACACGCCGTTCGCGACGATTATGCTGTCGCCCGGGACTGCGGCGGTGATGGCGTTCTTCAATGCAGTCAACGTGGAGACAACCAGCGTTCGCGGCGGACGGCTCGTCGTTGTCGAATCGATGACCAGACGAATGCTGTCAAGCGGATGCTCACCCGTGTTGATCACAAGCAAGAATCCGAATTCAGGCCGCACAGAATCCGGCGCGGCTGTAACAACAAAGCTTGCCTGTTGCCCCGGCAGAATCAACGCCGAGGATGTCGCGATCGAGAACACATCGTTCGTTGAAGTCACAGCAGTCACTCTGATTGTGTCCGTGCTGTTGTTGGACGCGACGAGCGTATCGCGTTTGATGTTACCAAGCACAATTGTC
This sequence comes from Ignavibacteriota bacterium, assembly GCA_016218065.1. Lineage (GTDB taxonomy): Bacteria > Bacteroidota > Ignavibacteria > UBA10030 > UBA6906 > CAADGV01. The sequence continues at coordinate 5,509 of JACRFA010000162.1, forward strand.
CCGAAGTTCAGCGTCGTTTTGTTGTACGAAAGCGTTCCGGCTGTCGCATCGCTCGCGAGCAAAACGAGTGTGCTGCATACGAAACCGATAACGCAACAAAGGATTGAGTGTTTGTCTCTCAATTTCATTTTCACTTATCTTGCTAACCACCCGCCATCAACAACAAGCACATGGCCGTTCACATAATCTGAAGCGTGCGAAGCAAGAAAGACTGCTACTCCAGCCAAATCAGACGGCAATCCCCAACGCTCAGCGGGAATGCGATCGAGAATTGCCTTCGAGCGAACAGGATCTTCGCGCAGAGCTTTCGTGTTGTTCGTCGCCATGTAACCCGGCGCAATCGCGTTGACGTTGATGCCGTGCTTCGCCCATTCGTTCGCCAACGCCTTTGTTACCTGCGCGACCGCGCCTTTACTCGCGGCATACGACGGGACGGTGATTCCACCTTGAAAGCTCAGCAACGAGGCGACATTGATGATCTTCCCTTCTTTCCTTTTCATCATATCCCGTGCAACTCCTTGACTGAAGAAGAACACGGTCTTCGAGTTCAGCAGCATCACTTCATCCCAATCCTTCTCAGAAAAATCAATCGCCGGCGTGCGTCGAATGATGCCGGCGTTGTTAACGAGAATGTCGACCTTACCAAACTCCTTCAGCGTCTTCTCGACGATCATTCCAATCGACGACATCTCCATGAGGTTCGCGACAATCATGAGCGTGCGTCTGCCGAGTGCGCGTATCTTCTGATCAGTCTCTGTTGATTCGACATAATCAACGAGAACAACGTCGGCCCCGGCCTCCGCAAGACCGAGCGACATGCCTTGTCCAAGTCCGGTGCTTGCACCGGTGACGATTGCTGTTTTGCCGCGAAGATCGAAGAGCGAACTCATGAGAGATATGTCCTTTCAGTTTGGGAGCGATTGAGTTTGTACAGACCGACCGAGCAACTTTATTGCTTCGTTTCCTCGAAGAGTTTATAGCCGAACTCGAGCATGACCCTGTGCTGTGTCAGTGTGTTGTAGTTGACATTTGATTGCCATAAGTCCTGATACTTCAGGTTCGCGTACTCGTACGCGGCGTCGATCTCGATGCCGAGAAGATTCAGTCCGGCGCCGAATGATAGCACCGTCATCACCGCCGGATCGCCGATCAGCGCTGCGCCATCAGGAGAAAACGCCTGCGGAACCTCACGATACCCAGCGCGAAGCGCAAGCCCATCGCAACACGAGTACTCAGCGCCAACGCGGAACGAAGCCCCATCAACCCACGGCCGGCTCATCGTTCCATCATTCAGCGTGTACTCGACGCGGTCGAGCCTGCGCACGTCATAGTCGAACGCGATTGCCCAACGATCCGACGGCTTCAACAACACGCCGAGCGAATACGTGAGAGGATAGCGAATGTTCTCCGTGCCTGTGTCGTCGAGGTTGATGGTTGTCGTGACCGATGAATCGCTGGCTCTGTTGATGAGCACGCTCTCCGTCGAGCGGAACGTTCTGGTGTACTTGCGTTTGAGTGTATAAGGAAGTTGAAGCGTCGCTGCGACAGAGAAGCGCGGCTGCTCGAACTTCACTGCAAGCGTGCCTCCGAACCCGGAGTACGTCGAAGAACCAGTGCGAGCGCTCGCATACTTCACAGTGTCCTGAATGCGGAATCGATTGTAGGAGAACGTGAGGAACCCGCGATCAAGACGTTGCTCAACATCATCCGACGATCCCGTGTAGTACGTGCCCGACGCCCCGATGCTGAGGCCTGAGAACGACACACCGACTGCCGGCGTCACGCCCCAAATCGATCCCTCTCGTTTTCGCGTGAACTGATACCAACGTACGCGCAAGGTTTCGGAGGCAGTCAACTCCCGAATCGGCGTCGGGCGGTAACGTCCAAGCAGCGGATCGGTGACATTGTTGTTCTGGAAGAAGTGATCGAGATCGATTGCGCGTGATCCGCCAATGCCGAACACAACTGGAATCTCCGCGATCTGCACAGGCATGGCAAGCGCGAGAGAGAGCGGTCGCAGCTGGTTGTTTTTGCGTGACCAGTTCGGGCCAATTGTGTCGAACGGTTTTTGCAATTGCTCCCACGGATCGGTTGTTGCCGGCGTATTGATGTCGCCCCACTTGTCTTCCATCATCAGACTCAATCCCGTGTAAAGTCTGTTCGGAACCCATTCTTGCGTTTGCCTCTGCGATGTGGTCATACCAATCCCGGCCACGCGGAGTTCTATTGAACTAATACCGGCGAGCGATGCAGGGTTCACAAACAAGACCGAGGCATTCTTTCCGGCAGCGAGCACGGCGCCGCCCATGCCGCGCGAACGAACATCGAGAAGTAATCGCTGGTCAAGACCTTGCAGGGCCAGCGTGCCGTCGGCGCCCTGCGCGAACGCGAATGACGTGAGCAGCGTGAGTGCGGCTGCAACGTGTGCGCATATCCGTTTCATTTGAGTTGTGCTCCTACGCTAATGCGATGAACGCTGGGAAGAAACTCGCCCATCGATCCATAACTGTAATCGAAACTGAACTGGGTTCCGACAAACGCCTGACGAACTCCGATGCCGGCGGTGAAGCCGTCGCCATCGTAGTTGAATTTGTAGCCGCTGCGCAGGAAGATCATCTCATCGAACGCGTATTCGCCGCCGAGGTGCATCTGCTGCGCATAGTCATTCGGTTGGAACAAGTCGTATGCGATCGTGAGCCGGTTGTTCGCCGAAGTCATTATAAGCGCATCCTTCCCGATGACATCGGCGGCGCCGCCAATGCGGAATGCAAGCGGTGCGGGATACGCTTCTTTCGCAAACTTCACCTGCTCGCCAAAGTTCTGAATCGAAACGCCCAGACAGACAGAACGAAACCCGGTATTGTATCGCATACCAAAATCAAACAGAAACAGACGTGCA
>JACRFA010000155.1 GCA_016218065.1 Ignavibacteriota bacterium
GAGAGAAGGGAAACCCGAGCGTCGTGTCGGGATTCTGTTGTCGCCGAATGTGTTCCATGTCGTTCCGCCGTTTGAACTGTACGAATATGCTGTTCGTCTGCTTGTACTGATGTTCGCTGAATCATCCGCGACCATCATGACTGCATGCACGTGGGTTGTGTTGGGACAAACGCGAATGTATTGCGGCGTGCGATAGTTAGTTTGATAGTCGTAGAAGCCACTGATGCCCGTGTATGTTGTGAACGTCTGTGCATTGGAGATTGATGCGACAAGAACGGATAACACAACGATGCATTTCTTCATGGCTGGCTCCTTAAGATGATCATTGCATGGAGAGAACACAGCGCCTCCGGACAGATACTGGGTGGTGCCACAGTTAGTTTGATTGACGCAAGAGGCTGCTCAAATGTACTCACCAATCCATCCTAAATCAACTAGGGCAGAAATGAGCTTCTTGCATCTTTTCCCTCATCTCCTAACTTGATTCGTGAACTCGATGTTAGGAAACCTATTCCCAAAGATAGGAATGCACTCAGCAGGGTTGAAAGCAGATTCATCTATCCGACGTTTAAACTGCGTTCGGCTTGCGGGCACACAAATTGCGGTTTTTTGGAACAAAATGAGCAAACTACCTCCGACCGACTTCAAATCCACTCTTATACATCATAGAAGGAACAACGATTGAAAAAGAAGCAGAAGAAATCTGACTACGCGAAAATGCAAGGGAGAGATTTTCTGTCTGTGGATGATCTCTCGATTCAGGAAATCAAGTCGCTCTTTGAATTGGCGGCCGACATGAAGCGACGTCCGAAGAAATATCGGAAGGCGCTCGACGGAAAAATTCTCGCGCTGATTTTCGAGAAGCCATCGCTTCGCACGCGCACGACATTCACTGTCGCCATCCAATCTCTCGGCGGAACCTGCGTTGATTATCCGCCGGGCGACATCGGTCTGGGGAAGCGCGAGTCGGTGTACGATATCGCGAAAAATCTGGAGCGGATGGTGAATGGCGTCATGATCAGAACGTTCGGGCAGGATATTGTCAGCTCGTTCGCCGTGTACGCGTCGATTCCTGTCATCAACGGACTCACCGACTTCGAACATCCGTGTCAGGCGATGGCGGATTTCTTCACGATCGCCGAGCACAAGAAGAATATCAAGAAGCTGAAGATTGCGTACATCGGCGATGGTAACAATGTCGCGCATTCGCTGCTCTTGATGGCGGCGAAGTGGGGAGCCTCCATGTACGTTGCGACTCCACCCGATTATGCCGCGGAAGCGAGCGTTGTGCAGCATGCACAAGACATCGCGCAGAAAAGCGGCGGCAGCATCATCGTTACTACTGACCCGATCGAAGCAGTCCGCGACGCGGATGTGATCTACACAGACACGTGGACGAGCATGGGGCAGGAAGCGGAGTCGATCATTCGGCGAAATATTTTCAAGCCGTACCAGGTGAACCGCGAGTTGTTTTCAAATGCAAAACACGACGCATTGTTCATGCACTGTCTGCCCGCGCATCGCGGCGAGGAAGTTACGGACGAAATCATCGACTCGCCAAACTCCGTCGTCTTCGATGAGGCAGAAAACCGCTTGCATGTTCAGAAGGCGATCTTGCTCGCGCTATTGGGGGACTAACAGTAACGATTCACAGTTAGTCATTCACCATTACTAATTACTCTGGCAAATGGTTAATGGCGAACTGCTGATTGTTAGCGCTTGACAGCGAAATCCCGCCGCTCTTTGGCGGGATGAATTCTTAACGTAAGGAACACATGTCAAAGCTTATACTTCTCGCGGTTGGCGGCAACGCCCTGATCAAGGCAAACGAAAAGGGGACAGCCGAGCTGCAGTTTCAAAACGCCATTGAGACTGCGACGACGGTTGTCAATCTCATCAAAGCCGGACATCGTGTGGTGCTGACGCACGGCAACGGCCCGCAGGTTGGCGCGACGCTCACGAGATCGGAGATGGCGGCGCAGTACTCCTATCGTATGCCTCTCGATGTCTGCGTCGCAGCGACACAGGGAGAGATTGGCTACTACTTGCAGTACGCGATGTGGCAGATGATGCAGAAGATGCATGCGTACGTGCCGGTGGTTTCGCTCGTGACACAGGTGCGGGTCGACAGACATGACCCGGCGTTTACGCGTCGCACAAAACCGATCGGACCATTCTACACAAAGGAAGTGGCGGACGAATATCAGAAGCAATTTCAGTGGGAGATGATCGAGGATTCGCACGGCTATCGTCGTGTGGTGTCGTCGCCGGAGCCGAAGGAAATCGTCGAGCTTGATGCGATCCGCGCGTGCGTCAATCGCGGCCTTGTTGTTATTGCCGGCGGCGGGGGAGGCATTCCGGTCTTCAACGATCACGTGACGGAGAAGGGCGTCGAAGCTGTCATCGACAAGGATCTCACGTCGTCGTTGCTCGCGACTCAGCTCAACGCCGATGTCTTTGCAATCGCCACTGAAGTCGAGTATGTGTTCGTCGATTATCAGAAGCCGACGCAACACCGGCTTGATTCAACAACGGCTGAAGAGTGTCGCGAGTTGTACAAGCAAGGCCAGTTTCCGGCAGGCAGTATGGGGCCAAAGGTGAAAGCGGCGCTGCTGTATCTTGAGCGCGGCGGCAAGCACGCGATCATCTCCGACATCGAACATTTGTCTGAAGCAATCAAAGGAAAAACAGGCACACACATTTTTGCCTCTCGCGACGATTTTGGGTCGAGAGCCGAGTACTCATCTAAACACTAAAAGAGAAAAACACCCAACGTAAGGAGGGTTCATGCCAAGAACTAAAGTCATTATCATGGGAGCGGCGGGAAGAGATTTTCACAACTTCAACACCGTGTTCCGCGATAATAAGAAGTACGAAGTTGTTGCGTTCACCGCTACACAAATTCCCAACATCGACGGACGAAAATATCCGGCGAAGCTCGCCGGAAAGTTGTACCCCAAAGGAATCCCCATCTATGCTGAACATGATCTTACGCGCTTGATCGAGAAGCATAAGATCGATGAAGTCGTCTTCTCGTATTCCGATGTCTCGAACAACTACGTCATGGACAAAGCCTCGCTCGTGATGTCATGCGGTGCGGATTTCAAAGTGCTGGGCGTCGGGCGGACTATGCTGAAATCCAAAGTGCCTATCGTCGCGGTGGTTGCCGTGCGCACCGGCTCGGGCAAGAGCCAGACATCACGCAAGGTGTGCAGCTACTTGCGAGCGCAGGGGAAGCGTGTGGTTGCAGTCAGACATCCGATGCCGTATGGCGATTTGGTGAAACAGAAAGTTCAACGCTACGCGACGATCGCTGATCTGAAAAAATTCAAATGCACAGTTGAGGAGATGGAGGAGTACGAGCCGCACATTGTCGAAGGCGGAATCATTTACGCGGGCGTTGACTATGAGGCGATTCTTCGTCAGGCGGAGAAAGAAGCCGACATTATTGTGTGGGATGGCGGGAATAACGACATGTCATTCTACAAGCCCGACCTCACGATTACAGTCGTCGATCCTCACCGGCCGGGACACGAGTTGACCTACTATCCCGGCGAAACGAATGTTCGCCTCGCCGACGTGATTGTTGTGAACAAAGTCGATTCTGCTTTGCCGGAGAATGTCGATACCGTTCTGCGTAATGTTGCGGCAATCAACTCGCATGCGACTGTGATTCAAGCCGACTCGCGTATCGAAGTCGAAGACGAAAGTGTCATCAAAGGCAAACGAGTTCTCGTTGTCGAGGATGGCCCGACTCTCACCCACGGCGAGATGAAATTCGGCGCAGGAATGATCGCGGCGCAACGTTTCGGCGCCCGCGAGATCATCGATCCGAGGCCGTACGCGGTCAAGTCCATCACTGCCACATACGAAAAATATCCCAACACCGGCACACTGCTACCGGCGATGGGGTATGGCGACGCGCAAGTGAAAGACCTTGAGACGACGATCAATCAGGTTCCTTGCGATTCTGTTGTTATCGGGACGCCGATTGACCTGCGTCGGATCATCAACATCAAGAAACCGAGTACGCGTGTTGAGTACTCGCTTGATGAGAGAACGAAGCCTGACCTTGAAGACGTGTTGCACAAATTCTTGCATAAAGAGAAGGCGCACTCGTTCCATCGTAAGTAAACCAATTCCCGCCATGAATTTTGAGCTGACGCTCGTGAATCTGTGGCGGGATTTTTCTATCCTCACCTATGTTCTCAGCCCGAACCAACTGGCATCTGCAGCCGAACAATCTTGCGCAACTTCTCGCGGAAAAGAAGAACGGGGGAAACCCGATTCTCGATCTCACGATTTCGAATCCTCTGCAAGCTGCGTTCGCCTATCCTGTTGAAGCAATTCGAAACGTGTTGAGCAAGCCTGCGTCCATTTCGTATTCGCCCGACCCGATAGGCTTGTTGTCGGCACGTGAAGCCGTCGCACAATACTATCTGGCAAAACACATTGTCGTCGATCCGTTGCAGATCGTGCTCACGGCGAGCACGAGTGAGGCGTACACGTTCCTCTTCAAGCTTCTGTGCAATGCCGGCGATTCCGTGCTTGTTCCTGCGCCATCGTATCCGTTGTTCGAACATCTTGCACAGCTCGATCACGTCGAAACGAAGGCGTATCAGCTTCGCTACGACGGCGAGTGGCATATTGATTTTAGTTCGATCAGAAACGCGCTCACTTCATCGACGAAAGCAATCATCGTTGTAAGCCCACACAATCCGACTGGAATGTTTCTGAAAGCTGAGGAGCTTGCAATGTTAAACTCGATTGCGAACAATGCAGGCATCGCCCTCATCATTGATGAGGTGTTCGCCGATTATGGATTTGATGATGATGCGCGGCGAGCCGAATCAACCGCGGCGAACAACTCTTCTCTCACATTCACACTGAACGGCATCTCAAAGTCGTGTGGACTTCCGCAATTGAAGTTGGGGTGGATTGTTGCGAGCGGCGAGGGCGCATCTGAAGCGCTGCAGCGACTTGAGATGATTGCCGATACGTATCTCTCGGTCAACACGCCGGTGCAGGTCGCTCTCGCGGAATTGCTAGAACTCTCCGCGACTGTGCGAGCACAGATTCAGTCGAGAACGCGGCAGCACTATCACTTCCTCAAGCAACAGATCGATACTGACTCACCGCTTTCTATTTTGAATGCAGAAGGAGGATGGTCGGCAGTTGTGCGTATTCCCAACACGAAATCTGAAGAAGAGTGGGCGATAGAGTTGTTGCGTGAGTCAGGAGTGTATGTCCATCCCGGCTACTTCTTTGAGTTTTCCACCAACGGATATCTCATCGTGAGTTTGCTGACGGCGCCTGAAATTTTTCGGAGGGGCGTTGGTGAGATCGTGAAGTTGATTCGTTGAGATAATCGCGAGCGATCACGACTGGATTGTCAGAAGTTGAGTAAGTTCAGTTGTTCAGAATAACTTCCACGCCGGGCGCGGTCGCGCCGGTCGTTCCATTCAATCCCTTCAGCCACACAGTGTAGATCTTCCCCGCTTGAAACGCGTAATTCGTCAAGGTTGCGAGGGTTGTTGTTCCCGATTTGAACTCGACAGTGTGTTGCCCCGCATCGATGCTGAGGAATGAAGTGCCGACAAGAAAGTCGAGTGTTGCCGTCGCGGTCGCGCCGGCATCCACGTACGCGCCAACTCCGGTTGACCGCGCCATCATGTTGATGTAGCGAACGCTGGCCTTGCCGGAAGCAGGAACCGTGAGCGTGTCGCTGAAGGCAGTCGCCGTTACCGCGATCCCGGTGTCGGCAGCGAACGCTGTAACAATCACGTTTTCCGGAACTGGAAACAGCGGCACCGAGATAAGGATGGTTTGCGTGCCTGCGATTGTTGCCTTCAGACTGTGAATGCCCGCGCTGATCGAGATGTAGCCAGTGTTGCTTGCGTACGCGAGATTTGCACGCGCACGCGTTGTATCAACGTAAAGATCAATTGCCGGCGAACCGGGAGAAGCATGAACCACCATGACCTTGGACGTCCCTGTCGTGCCGCCGCCGCCCGGATCATTAGGCTTCGAATCATCGCTCTTACACCCTGCGACTATCAAGAGTCCGACAATGAACGGCACACAGACAGAAAAGAAACTGATACGCTTCATGCTTCCCTCGAATTGTGAAATCGCATTCGGTTGACTTCCTGCGGACAAAGTATCGATTCATCCGTGGGGAGTCAAGCAGATTCTCTCGTCAGTTGTTAGCGATGACCTCAACGCCGAGAGCAAGACTGCCAACGCCGCCTACAATTCCCCGCAACCAAACTGTGTATGATCTGCCCGCGACAAAGTTGTAATTGGTCAAGGTCGCGACGGAAATGGCGCCGACTCTGAAATCAACAGTGTGCGGCCCGGAGTCGATTGTACTGAAGCGAGACCCTCCTTTGTACGCCAGTGTTGCCAGCGCGCTTGTTCCCGTATCGACGAATGCAGCAACGTTCAGCGATCCGAGCGCCATGTTTACGACGCGCACGTTCGCCTTTCCTGTTGCCGGGGTCGTGAGCGTATCATAGAAGACGGCGGGCATCGTGTCGGCTCCCGCAAAAATTGTTGCGCGAAGTGCACCCGTCACGATGAGTGGGCCAAGAGTTGCAACCGTGGTTGTGTCCCCGGCGTTCTTTGCTTTTACGGTATGCGTACCCGAGGCAATAGCGATGTAGCCTGTGGTGTTCGGATAGGAGAGACTCGTTCTCACTCGCGTTGTGTCAAGGTAGATATCGACCGACGGTCCGCCTGGCAACGCGTGCACAAGCATCACTCTGGCAGAATCGGCGCCTCCACCCCCTCCCCCTTCAACTAAGGTGTTCTCATCATCGCATCCCGTCTGCACGAATATCGCAGCGATAGAAATCGCCGCGGCAAGCTGAATGAACTTGCTTCGCAACATAAGTACCTCCCTCACTTTTTGATGAATTGATTTGTTCCCGGCGTTTATGATGCCAACGGTACGAACGGGTCACGCGCAATGAGGGTTCCTTGCACGCAGCGTTAAACAAAATTTCATCAGGAGAAGAGAGGAAGGAATAAAGTGCATAGAAGGGAAAAAGAGATCCCGCGCTCAGGCACGGGATCTTCGATGGGGGACGTCCTGCCGGATTACCATTCGCTCGTTGTGAGGAATAGCGGCTTCATCTCGAAGCTCTTGTAGTGCGGACGCAAACGATCTGTGTTGTAATGCTCCTTGACGTTCACCACCTTCTTCGAACTCGTCACGACATCGAGCGGCATGTTGTCATAGCGGCCGTTCTTCAGCACAACGAGACGTCCGTGAACGCCCTTCAGAATCAGATCGAGCGCGAGATTGCCGTACGCCATCGGCACGATCGAATCGATGGCATCGGGGTCGCCGCCGCGCACGAGATAGCCAAGTTTCTGGTTGATGATATGAATCGCCTTGCCGTTGTTGAACTTCGGGGCGAGTCGCTCAAGGTTTTGTGAGATGAGATCGCCGATGCCGCCGAGCTTTGCATGCCCGTACGCGTCGGTGCGTTCGTCCTGAATCACCATGTCGCTTCCCTCGAACGATGCGCCCTCCGAAACGAGCATCACGGCGTACTTGCTGGGATTCCGATTCCGGTCGTTCACGAGCAGCTCGGTGAGTCGTTCGATATTGCATTTGTATTCGGGAATGACACAGCGGTTTGCCGCGCCCGCCATTGTCGGGACAATTGCCGTGAAGCCTGCGTAGCGGCCAAACACTTCCATCACGAGCAAGCGCTCATGCGATCCGGCTGACGTGCGAAGACTGTTCGTCATCTGAATCGTTCGCGTAACACACGTGCTGAAGCCGATGCAATAATCCGTGCCGGGCACGTCGTTGTCCATCGTCTTCGGTATTGCGATGACCTTCACGCCTTCCTTGTACAACTGCACGCCGTAGCTCAGCGTATCATCGCCGCCAATCGGGATGAGAAAATCGATGCCGAGATAATCGAGGTTCTTCAGTACTTCGGGTGTGAGGTCGTTCATCTCAGCATTGTAGTCTTTCATGAGATGTTCGGGGACCGCCGACTTCTTCACATGACTCGGTCTCGTGCGCGATGTGTGCAGGAACGTGCCGCCCGTGCGTCCCGCTCGATTCACGATCTCCTCTGTGAGTACCTGATAGCAGTTCGTGTTGTCAACAGCTTTGTCGCGGATGATCTCGATTGCACCGGCCCACCCGCGTCGCAGTCCGATGACTTGATAACCTTCGCGCAACGCGCGTATCGTGACGGCACGAATTGCCGGATTGAGTCCCGGTACGTCGCCGCCGCCGGTGAGTATGCCGATGACGCCCGGTTTTGTTTTGATGTTTGCCATGCTGTTTGCCTTCGTATCGATAAGAAAAAGAAACCCAGACCTTCAGTGATTGCGCGAGGCTGGGTTGCGAGAAAGAGCGGAACAAATTTCGGACACAAGGTACGCGATGACCGTTGAAGAATCAACAGCGATTCATCGTCATCGCAGCACCAACATTTTCTTCACGCTCGAAAAACTCTCTGTCTTCAATCGGTAGAAGTAAACACCAGTAGCAACGTTGAGGTGCGAGTTGTTCACGCCCTCCCAACGTGCCGTGTGAAATCCCGCGTTCATATCCTCGTTCAGAATCGTCGCGACCTCTTGACCGAGAACATTGTAGATCTTCAAACTCACTTTCTCAGGCTTCGGCAAGTCGAAACGAATAGTCGTACCCGCGTTGAAGGGATTGGGGTAGTTCTGATCAAGCTTGTACGCTGATGGAATTGGGACCACTGGCTTGCCGATGTAGGGATTGAACGTAAACATGTCGCCGACCGATGGCGATCGCCAATTAACTGCTCGATAGGTAATTTGTCGCTCATGCAATGTGTGCCCCGATGGGACAACTACCGCGAGACCATAGACAATGTCCGCATTAGGACCCATCGTGCATGCGTTTGCCCAGACAGTACTGTCGCCTTCATACTGGTAAGGCCATTGATGGCCACTGGGATTGTAGCTTCGTGAATAGATGAACACAAACTCGGTGGAGGAGACATCCGGGTCCCAAATTGAATTGTCGTTCTGGTCGCGCCACGCGAGCGTGAGCTGCCTTGGCGGGATAACACTTACATCCCATGCTGTAAGCGGCACATCAACAAATGGGTTGGTGGCTTGAATAGAATATGCCGAGCCTATACCTGTAGTTCGTCGAAGACGATAGGCTTTCTGCTTAAGAGTGGAATCGAAACGGATCTCGACGGGAAACATCCTCAAGAAATCAAACGATGACTGAATAAGAGCCAAATACCTCTGCAATTCGAAACCAGGAGCAATCGGGTCGGCAGTGGTCGGATAGCAAGGGTGGAAAGAAAAAAAATTTCCTTGAAGCCATACGCCAGATGGGATTGGAGTAACCCATCGCGATGAATCGCAGCGAATGGTTGCCATGCCAAAGTTCTCTCCCTGTAAAACCTTAAACCCATCAACGACAGGCGCCGTATGTCCAAGCTCATCGGGAAAGGGTTGATTCCGGAGCGGAGTCCGGCCATCAGTCACGTCCTGCAGTGTATATCCCTTGTGGCGAGCCTGATCAATGGAATCAACAATCGTTATTGCGTAACTGTGATCCTTGAGTCGAAAGGTGTCAACTACTTGTATGCTGAACTGCCAATCACTTTGTCCAGTGGTATGGGTTACCGGACTGGAATAGACCGGGCTTCTGAGTTGCACAATTGGAAAGCGGAATGTATGTTCCCAGCGGTTATCGTTAGTATCTGAGATCGCGACGCTCACAGGGAAAACAGAATCTGCAGAAGTCAGATACATTGATGGCCAGATTTCAAAATACGTTCGAGTGTCGTTGGGATCGTACGATAGCGAATAGGAATTTCCTGCTGAAAGTAGAGGGATGTCGATTCGCTCCTGACGGACACTCTCATCCGGAAGAAGACTCAGTCCGGAAAGAGGAACTTGAGTGTTGTTCGTTACCGCAAATCCATATCGAACATTCTCACCCGGATTCGCCTGCCCATCATTGTTGAGATTGTCGGAAAAGATCGTCAAGCCGGAAACATCCACCGTTCCAATAGTGGTAATGTGGTCTCTGGACCTTTCCCAAACCAGTACTCTGCTTGTCGAGTCTGTTTGCGTGAGATCCACCCGCATTCCTTGTGGTTCTCTCGCAATCGTGACAGAGTTGGCAAACACACCATCGTTCGCGGGACCATCGTCATGGTTTCCATCGTCAAAGAGCGCGGCATCAGCAACGGTGGAGCCGTCGCGCCGTTTCAAGCGTGCCGAGAGAGATCGCGTCCTTGCTGCCGTTGCGGTCAGTTTCAATCGGACAGTAGAGCTTGATGGATATGTTGTAGCAGTTTCGAGAGAAGGAATCGATGAAGCGCCAATCAGATGCGCTTGCCGGAGGTAGCGCGCTGCATTCTTTAGGTCGGCAACGCTGCTCAGGCGCTCGAGTCCTTGAACAATAATGCATGCGGCAAGAACTTCCTGCGTATCGCCGGGCGCCATTGCAAAGGGACCCGTTGTCATAAGCATCCGCCGATCACCACCGGCTCTGTTCTCAATCCAATTTGTCTCGGCATACTGAAGACTTGGATCACCGGAGAACATGTACTTTGTTTCACGCGACCACGGGTCAAGAATCGGACGTCCTGATCGTTGTCGTCCTTGTTGATAATGGAACACGTCAAGTCCGGTTTGTGGATTGCCCTGATCGGACGCATCACTGGAGTACGTACGGAAACTCGTCATCCCAAGCAACTTCTTTCCAACCAGAATCCGTCCATCCGGAAAGCGTGCTGTATCTGTGGCAGTTCCTTGAACAAGTGGACCCTGCAAGAATGCAAAGCCTACCGCAGGAGGTCTGCTGCCGTACACGGCGTCGTATGAATCAGCATTGTAAATGTATCCAAGGGCGAGCGCTGAGTCGCAGCCGACGTAATCATCTCCGCTGTCGCCAAGGTCGGGGTCAGACCAAATCGTGATGTGGGCCGAATCGATGTGCCGTCCCCCCTTATTGATGAGCTTCCATCTGTAAAAGATCGTGTTGCCGAGAGTGCCGGTAGTATTGTACGCGTACGCCGTTAACTGTACTTCAATCCCAAGAGACTTTGTGTTCATGTTTGTATGGAGTGAATCTGTGTTGTCGTTGAACACTGTCCATGCCGTCATATCCCCAATAAGATCCGGCAAAGTATCTGTCCCTGAAACAACGAATGGGGCTCCGTCTCGGAATGGCCATGAGGCATAATCGGGATTGTTTGCCGCGTTGTCGCCGCGTTTGATTCTATACACGCGCCACCGGGCGTCCGCAGGATTTACTCCCGCTCGCAACGGGCCTGCATCGTATTCATAGGAGTACTCAGCAATCGCAACGCGTGCTGTGTCATTCACCTTTCCACCCAGCCACAATCCCGAGGCGTAGATGGACGTCTTGCCGGATCCTTTTGGCCATTCGAATCCTGCATTCCCGGTGGATGGATTGCGGTCGAACGAACCGTTGTTGCGTATGTATGTGGAGATGTTGTTCGCGTCGAACACAATGCTGTGGTTGCGCGACTGGACCCGCGGCGGATTTGTCTTTGAGGCGTCGCCTCCTAGTGCCGTTGCCCTGAAGTCGAGAGTGAAGAGGAGAGTCACAAAGAACGCGAGAGTGGAGATTCGATGCTGCAGCATGGTATGTCTCCGGAATGTGAGTGGCAGCGATATCCTACAATGAAAATCTACTTAAATCTATTGCGTTTGTCAATAAAACCGAGCTGCCAACAAACAAAAATGCCGCCCCTTTGCGGAGCGGCATCAACGCCAACGTAGATGTTGGGCTGTCAGTTGATCGTCACGGTCGCCGGCTCAATCAGGATCGTGCCGAAGTTGTTGATCGGCGTGCCATCGGCCCGTTTGATTTCGAGCTTCGATGGCGTGATCGAAAACGTCGCAGTGCCGGTGGCAATGGCGTGACATTTCAGCTTCACAATCACGCCGCTTCCCGTGAGGGAGCTGCCAGAACCTGCTCGGTACGAGACTCCGTACGCATACGTGTTGGCATTGACAGGTCCGCGAAGAGAGATGATTGCCCCGCTCGGGCCGAATGCAGAGCCAATACTTGAGCTATCAATCTGAACCTTGTCATTTGAGAATGTGATCTCAGCAGCGGCGCCGAATGCCTGACTCACATTGTATAACACGAACCGGATTTCGAAACTTGC
Organism: Ignavibacteriota bacterium; assembly: GCA_016218065.1. Taxonomy (GTDB): domain Bacteria; phylum Bacteroidota; class Ignavibacteria; order UBA10030; family UBA6906; genus CAADGV01. The sequence continues at coordinate 12,171 of JACRFA010000155.1, forward strand.
GCCGTTGCTTACGGTTGTCGTCGGCGCGTAGAGTGTCGCCGCAAACTTTGTTGACGCGGGGAACTCAGTGTCAGGCGGCGGAGGAGTGGTCCCGCCGTCATCTTTCTTGCAGCTTCCAAGCATCACTCCAATCACTACGAGAAGAAGAAATCTTTTCATTGTGCGCTCCTTACTTGACCAATAACATTCGACGAACAGCAGTGAAGTTCTTTGCGTTGTCGCTGACGTTCTGTTTCGCTTCAAGGCGGTAGAAGTACAAGCCGCTTGCGGCTGTAGCATCCGATGAAGTTTTTCCATTCCAGACAACTTCATGATTGCCGATATTCACATCGGCAAGCGATGTCATCCAAACGCGTTGTCCTGCGACGTTGTAGATGGAAAGCTCTGCCCGCTCGATGTTCTCAGGAACAGTAAACCGAATCGTTGTCGAGGGATTGAATGGATTCGGATAATTCTGTTCGAGCTTGTACTCGAACACAATGCCGAGATTCTGCTGCATGTAGTTGATGATCGCTTTGCGAATCTCGATCATCCCCTCCGACAATGTGCCTTGCTTGTCAATCTCACGAATGAGATCGTTGCAAAGCTTTGCTCGGTCGATTCTCGGTGCGTCGTTCGAGGATTGTGTTCGTCCGTAATTGGCGATAATTCCCTGGATGTCATTCCCTTCAACCGTCCCGTTGCCGTCGCAATCGGCGTACGTTGCTCCCGGAACAGACCACACAGTTGCACTCTGCGGCGACCATGTCGTCGATCCACCGGTACGAGCAGGCCCGGTAGATCCGTAGTACTGCCCGATGGGAAGTATGTCGCGTATGTCGCATGTGGCATCGTTGTTCGCGTCACCGGAGTACACTGTTGTTGTCTGCGGCGTTCCCCCGCCGCTATTACTGTACGCGCCGTTCGCATGCGTTCCGACAATGACTGTTCCGTCGGATGCACGCGAATCGAGAAACGTCACGACGACGTTTCCGATTGTTGTAGCGCCTTCCTGCGTCCACACCGTTGTGTTTCCGTTGAGACTCGTTGTCGAGAAAAGCCCGACGCTGGTGCCGAGGTAATACGTTTTGGTTCCGGTGGTAACGATCGTTGCGTACCTGCATGACGGACCTGTCGAAGTTCCCTGAACGAGTGTTCCTGCGAGATTGCCTTCAACATCAGTCCAGCTCTGGCCTGCATCGGCAGAGTACCAGAGACTTACGACGTTGTAGTTGGAGAAGACCGCGAGTACGTTGTTGCCATTTGTCGGATCGACGGCGATGCATGAGACATATTCGTTAGGCAGCGAGCCGCTCACATCTGTGCCTGTGGGATCGCCGGTATTCGCATTGTCTACGCGAAGAATGTTACCCGCGCTGTGTCCGATGTACAGCCTGTTCGTCGGATTCGTCGTGGACACAGCGAGTGCGCTCACTTGAGTTTGTCCGGCCAGCGTGCTGTTCTGCAGTCGCGTCCAGTTCAACGATGCCGGATTGTTCGAGCCGGGTGGTATCTGCTCAACATTGCTATTGCGCCAGACTGAGTTGCCGGCGCCCATGTACATCAGCGTCGCGTTGGTCGGATCGAGTATGAAAGGATTGATGAAGAGATAGTTCGATCCGCCCTGAGGATCAACACGTGCGAATTGATTTCCTCCAAACAAGCGGTACGTCCTTCCGTTCTGCGATGAAACATACACCGAGCTGCCGCCGCCGGTAATAGCCGTGAACGCTCCATCGCCGGTCAACAAACTTGACCATGCTGCCGTCGTGTTCGATGATTCAACTCCCCAGCATCCATTATCCTGAAAACCGCTGACAATGTTTGGACTTGTCGTGCCATGATCGAGCGCGACAGTGTAACACTGTGTTGTGAGGTAACCATTGTCGAGCGATTGCCAAACGAGGGGCGTGGCGAGATCATTTGTAGTTTTGCTGATTCCTCCGTCGTGTCCCGAGTATAACGTTGCAGAACTGTTGGGAGAGAAGGCGAGTGAGTGGCAATCAGCATGATGATTCAGATATTGTGAGATGTCGTTCGCCGTCGCGTAGCCTCCAATCCACGTCGTGTTGCTGTTGGTTGCGAATCCATCCGTCGAGCGATAGAGATTCGTGCCCCCAATAAACACAACGTCCTCATTGTCGGGCTTTACGCTAATGACGAGATCGTACGAGCCTTGTGAATCAAAATTACCAACAGGGTCGCCATAGGCGGGCAAGTTCGCCGAGCGATCACTCCACTGATTTGCCGCGGCTGTGTACTTCCAAAGCCGATGGCCGCCCGGATTCGATCCATTCTGCGGGCCAAGGAGGAAGTACACCGAGTTTGGATTTGAGGGCGCGATCGCTATCACGATGCGGCCTGAGACAGCGGGGAAGTTCGGGGGCGAGAGTTGCGTCCAGCTTCCGGCTGCGCCCGTTGTCGATCTCCAGATTCCCGAAATCGATCCCGTGTTGCCGGTGGCGTACACAACGCCGCTCGCGTCAATCGCAAGATCAGTTCCGTTCGAAAAAGTCGAGCTGCCGCCGAGCACAATGCTCCATGTCGCGCCCCCGTCTGTGCTGCGCTGGATCGCTCCGTACGTCGCAGCATAGACGTGACCGTTCGTCGGATTCACTGCAACATTCCACACGTAGTCAAAGAAATTGTCGAAAAGGTATGGCTTGCCGGTGGATGTTGACGTGAGCAGCGACCAGGTCGCGCCATTGTCAACGGACTTGAATATTCCATCGCCGGAGTATGGCGCACTTCCGGAGGCGGCTGCGCTGTTGCCAAGATATTCGCCGCTTCCAAAGTACCAGGTATTGGTTTGTCGATCCTGCGCGAGACACGTGGCGCTGTGCAACGAACCTGGCGCTGACGTTTTCGTCCACGCTGCGCCGCCATCGAGTGAACGCCACATACCGCCGCTTACGCCCCCCGCGAGAATCGTGTTGGCGTTGTTGCGGTCGATGCCGAGTGCGCGTGTGCGTCCGCCGACATTGTGGGGTCCACGCGAAACCCATGTGGCAGTTTGCATGCTGCCGCTCTTGCTCAATGTCTCTCGCGACGGAAGCGAGCGCGCGAACTCCATCTCCTTCCGTCGGATATCAGTCGGGATGCGACCCGTCGCTGGATCGCGCAGCATCATCAGTTCGTATGCGCGCCTCGCGTTCGGATCGTCCTTCTGGCCAATGGATGATTCTTCATCCTCAATGCGAAGCGCTATTGGCCTGCTCTGTGTGTAGAATGCACAGAGGAAGAGAAAAGCGCCGGCGACTAATGCAGCCGCCCATAGCGATTGCCTGGTGTTCATGAATGTTCCCCGTTTTTAGTTGCTGATTTTTTCGTAGCCGTAGATAGTGAATGTCGGTTCTTGCGTGCCCATCGTCGGCAAACCGATGACGTTTGCAACGAACCGCGATTTTGTACTCAAGCCCGGAAGGGCAGGCTTTACTTCAGGCATGTTGCCTGCCGTCGAGCTAAGCGTGTAAGTGAATTTTACTTTGAGTTGCTCGTTGGGAGAAAGTGTTTTCGGGAATGCGGCGCCGTAGCCGTGCACTGAGTCGATACGAATGGTTGCGCTGCAAGGCGCTTTGCTGCACGGATCCTTGTCGGATGAGGTCGTTGGTTTTTCGATCTGTATCACCGTCGCGGTTACGCGACAGACATTTGGAGGAAGGGGGAGGGAGTGGGTAATGCCGGAACTCTTGTCCTCGGCTTTCTGCCCCGGGGGAGGTAGTTCGAGATTCTCTTGCTTCGATGTTCCACACGATGACAACATTAGTACCGACATGATGAGAGTTGCGAGGGATGGGAAATTTCGATGGTTCATCGCTGTGTTCCTGAAGTTTATGCGAAAGAACAGTGTGACGAATTGTGCAAAAGACTATGAAAAGTTTTTGAATTTCGCAAGTCCAACTTGAATCTGAATCCTTGAATCTGATTTAGAGGCCATGCCGGACACCCGGATCTACGACTCGTCGAAAGGCGTGCCCTACAAATGCTTTTTTTTGTAGGGACATGGCTCCGCCATGTCCGATGAAGGTAGGAAGCCGCGCTCCCTCAAACGGATTTCAGTTTGACGCGGGACTCTAAGTGTTAGATCAGAAAAACTACCAGAGAAGCCCTGCGCTTCTCTGGTATGTGAAAGGAAGTTATTTCACGACGACCATCTTGCGGCTCAGACGTGTGCCTCCGGCATTGAGCCGATAGAAATACACGCCGCTCGGAAGTTCGTCGCTGCTAAACGCGACGCGATACGCACCGGCCTTCTTGAATTCAGATGCAAGAACAGCGATCTCGCGGCCAACGATGTCGTACACCTTCAATGAGGCGTTTCCATCTCTCGGTAAATCGAAACGGATGATTGTCGAAGGGTTAAATGGATTGGGGTAGTTTTGAAAAAGTTGAACGCTCTGCGGGAGATCGGGCGGACCGCCCGCGCCTGCAGTTAATGCATGTCTGATCGTCAAAGCAGGATCGCCCAGAAGAGTTTCTTTGCGATCCTGTTCGTCCGGTGATGAGCGTTTGTAATTCAGAAGCGCCTTCCCGGTGGTGAGGCGAGGATTCCGCAAGAGCTGGTCGAGAACGCCTTGGCCGAGTGCGAGCTGACCGGTGTAGTAGGCAAGTCCCGTAGGTGAAACAGTGCAGATCGAACCTTTCCCCGGCGTGAGCAGTAGACGCGAAGCAAGGCACAACGTATCTCTTCGTTCGAAGCGCTGACCACCCAGCAGTCGCACCATGGGAAGCGGCGCAGGTGCCGCGAGTGAATCGATATCGGACAGGACAAAGTAGTTTGAGTGAGAGAACCGAATGGCATTCACAAAGCCGATGAACCATACGAAAGCCGATCCTCGATTCCAGAGATTCCTAAACTCGGATCGGGTCCGATGATGTGGAGAATCCAATCTCACGTGAACGCTTAATGTATCGCGCCATCGTTGCGAAAACTTTCGTAGATGCGATTGCGCGCCCAGCTCAAACTCGTTGCCTATTTCGGGTTCATAGTCTGCAACTGCGATTGCTCGATTCATCCAAGAAGCATCATCTTGCTGTTCGTACTGGATCGTCTTGTTTACGAGAGTCGCCATGTCAGTCTCGTTCCATCCCGGGAATCGCCCGATCGCAGCAGCGGGTCGAGGAAATGTCGTGTCCTGTATTCCCTCCACAAGCCATTGATCCACCATGATCGAGTCTTCTCCATACCATGTAAGTCCCTCCTCTTTGTGAGAGGGAACGGCGTTGACGTTTCCGACGAGAAGAAAATACTGCGGCTTGGGATTGGGCCACGAGGTGAGCGAGTAGGTGATGAACTCTCGGATAGCGCTGTCCGGCGCCGTTCGTTGTCTGAAGATCTGATAGATGGCTTCAGTCGTCACGATAGCCGTGTTGAACCCGTTGTGCGAACGACGGAAGTCGGCGAGCGGCTGCACGATGGCGGCGTAACGTGACGGACAGATAATCACGTAGTCGACTTGTGACTGTGGATTGAGTATGTCGTCGAGATTAGAATTTCCGAACGCGACGACGGTGTGGACCGCGAGCAGCAGAAGGGTGAAAACGACGCGGCGGTGGGTGTGAGATGGCTTCATTGTAGTTCCTCCAGATGTGTGATGGTTTAGTGAACTGTGGGAAGCCGTATCAAAGCAGACGATACACTCCTTATGTAGTTGTGCGGGGAACTTTGGGTTGCTAATCGGTCGAGCAAGGTGCTGAGAAAACTACAAGAGATAGTAGCAATTCGGTAGGATGATGTCTCCGTTGTGTGATCTGAATATAGTGGATGCAGAGTGGATTGTCAAGAACAACGATCTCGCATTTGCATTCCTTCAACTCTTCTTCCTATCTTGGACAAAACTTGAGACGGCGCGATGGCTGAAGCGAAGAAGACGATCTTCGTTGTCGATGATGATGTGCTTGTGCGCGGCATGCTGGACAGATCACTTCGGAAAGCAGGCTTCGATGTCCACCTGATCTCAAGTGGCAGAGACGCCCTCAATCAGCTTCAAGCGTCTCAACCCGACCTCGTGCTTCTCGATATTGATATGCCTGAACTGAACGGGCTGGAGACCTTGCGACTGATCAGAAGCAATCCTGCGACACGCAGACTTCCTGTTATCTTGCTGACAGGCGTCGTGCCCGAGACGGATCAGATCATCCACATACTCGATCTTGATCCCTCGGATTTCATCACGAAGATCACGTCGCCCAAGGAGATTGTCGCGCGGGTCAATTGGGTGATGCGCCGCTGCGAGTAGCCGCGCCTATGGAAGTCCGACGATGCGGTGAATCGCATCGACCAGATAGTACGTGAGCGAGGCTGCCGCCGCCGACGCGGGGATTGTGAGAATCCATGCGGCAATGATTTTTCCGGCAATGCCCCAGCGTACCGCTGACAAGCGTCGCGTCGCGCCGACTCCTATGATGGCTCCAGCAATCGTATGCGTTGTGCTCACCGGAATGCCGGCGATTGCTGTGCCGAGCAACATTCCAGCGCTCGCCGTTTCAGCGCAGAAGCCTCCCATCGGACGAAGATGCGTTAACTTCATTCCCATCGTCCGCACGACTTTCCATCCGCCCATGTACGTGCCGAGTCCGATCGCCAAATGCGCTAAGAGCACAGCCCAAAACGGCACATAAAACGTCGAGCCGAGATAACCGCCTGCGAAGAGTACGAGCGCGATGATCCCCATCGTTTTCTGCGCATCGTTTGTTCCGTGACCGAGGCTATACGCCGCCGATGAAATCAATTGTCCGACGCGAAACACTTTGTCGACGCGATTGGGCGATGTGCGACGGACAATCCACAAGACGAGAACCATGAGCAGATACGCCATGATCATCCCGAGCAACGGCGAGAGTACGATAAACAAGCTCACGCGATAAATGCCGCTCATGATCAACACGCCCACGCCGGCCTTCGTGACGCCCGCACCGGCAAGTCCTCCGATCAATGCGTGAGAGACACTGATGGGCAAGCCGAACCGCGTGCAGAGATCGGTCCAGACAATTGCTCCGATGAGTGCAGAAAGAATCAGGTAATTGTCAACGATAGCGACATCGACGATGCCTTTGCCGATGGTGGTAGCGACGTGAACGCCGAAGCCAAACGCCGCGACAACATTGAAGAACGCTGCCCACAACACCGCAATCTTCGGTGAGAGGACGCCCGTCGAGACAACGGTCGCAATCGAGTTGGCAGCGTCGTTCATCCCGTTGAGAAAATCGAACAGCAGAGCGAGAATGATGATGATAATGACGAGAGTGAGCATGTCAGGCGTTCTTGACGATGATGGATTCGATAACGTTCGCGGCATCTTCGCACTGGTCGGTCGCCGTTTCAAGACTGACGAACAGTTCCTTCGACTTGATCAGCTGGATTGGATCCTTGCAGGTATCGAAGAGGTTAGCAATCGCACGCTCAAAGAGATCGTCTGCCTCGTTCTCGATGCTGTTGATGCCCACGAGACTTTCTCTGATGCGATCCACATCTTTCAGATCACGCAACAGGGGAATGGCGCTCCGCAAATCAATCACCTGATCGTAGATCATCGCTGCAAGGCGTTCCTGTTCGGGCGCGAGGGTTTCGACGCGATAGAGAATGATACGACCTGCGGCGCCTTGTATGAAGTCGAGAATGTCATCGAGCTTCGACGCAAGCTGATGAATGTCTTCACGATCAAATGGCGTAATGAACGTCGAGCCAAGTTCGGAAAAAATCTGGTGCGTGATCTCGTCGCCGTGATGCTCCAGCTCTTCGATCTTCTTGATTTTCTGCGCCCGTTCTTCTTTCGAGATGGAATTCGACATCAAGTCTTTGAAGACTTTGGCTGCAGTCGCAAGATTTTCAACATCGCTCTCGAACAAGCGATGGAATTTGTCGTCCTTTGGCAACAAGGAATGGAGAATGCTATCGAGTTTCATGAAGTTCCTGACCCTTTGTAATGACGGATTGAGACCGAGAGATGATTATCGTGAGCGAACACTCAGTGGCGGGAAAAATATAAGACAATTGCGGGTAGCGAACAACATGGAATCTTATCCACGAAGGCCACGAAGAAGCTGAGTGTTCAGAGCGTGGGTGAAAATCATTCGACCTCATCCCCCGGCCCCTTCTGCTAAGAGGAGAAGGGGAGGATTGTGCGCCGATTTCAACTAAGTCCCTCTCCCGGACGAGAGGGATTTAGGGTGAGGTTGAGTTTTTCATACAGCGTCGTTCAGGGCTCAAGCGATGCAGCTCTCGCCTACTCAGAGACAGGAGGCTTCTGTCGCATTGCCTTCGTCGCGGAGCGAGTCTTCTTGACTTTCAGGCGCGCTTCTTTGGAACCGCGTGTCGGAGCTGTGTGGCGACGTTTCTTGCTGACCTTGAGCGCCGAACGCAACAGATCGGCAAACTTTCTCACGACGTCTTCCCGATTCTTAAACTGACTTCGGGAATCTTGGGACGCGAGATGAAGTCGTCCGGACGAATCGATGCGCGTGCGAAGCTTCGCCAGCAGACGCTCCCTCTGCTCGGGCGTGAGCGATGGGGAGTGCGCCACATCGAACACCAACTCAACGCGAGTCGAGACCTTGTTGACGTTCTGGCCGCCCGGACCGCTGCTGCGCGTGAATTGCAGTTCGACTTCGTGATCGGGAATTGAAAGCGAATGTGTGACCGGAATGCTCATGTCGTTGAACTTTGCTGTTGTTCTTTGTACAATATACCAGATTCCTCAATGACTAATAGCCATCGCTCATGACGATTTCAGCCGGCAAGCATACAATCACGCTCGACGAGAGCGCCGAACGCGGAATGACGTGGGTCGTCCGTCTCTACAGAAAAGGATTTCTGTTCAAAAAGAAAATCAGCTCTGATTGGTTTCTTGATAAAGAGCAGGCTCGCGGGTTTGCCGAACAGCTTGCCGAAGAAGTAAGAAGAAACAGCAGCGATGAAGAGATTGCGAAGCGCAAGCCGGGCTGGACTCTTCACGCCCCGCCTCGGTAGCTATTGATCAAGGAGTCGAGCAAACACGCCGGGATCATTCGTCGGGAGATTGCAGACAAAATTCTCGCACACGTACCCCGTTGTTTTTCCCTCCATCATCTTCAGACTCGAAAGAAACTCCCGCTGCTGAAAGAAGCGTGGGAGATTCTGTCCTGCTTCGATGAACAAGATAATTTTGTTCGGCAAGTACCTTCTGTGCGCCAGCCGTATCATCTGCTTCGTTGGCTCGTCGTCGCGTCTTCCCACAATGATGATCTCTTTCGCTTTCTGGATTGAGAAATCGTAGGCTGCTACCATCTGCGGCATCGTGAAGGGATTCCTGGTCAACAAGTCACTGAGAGACTGCAGCGCCTTCTCCGCTCTGACGCGAAAATCTTCTCTCCCAACAATCTTCGAGAGTCTCAGGAGATTCATGACTGCAATGGAATTTCCCGTCGGCTCCGCGCCATCGTACTGCTCCTTCATCCTGACGAGAATGGAGGGATCGCTCCCCGCGGTTTCGAAGAATCCGCCGTTTGCTTCTTCAGCAAATAGCTCAATGGACTTTTCCGTCAGTTGGACCGCAGACTCCAGCCAGCGCAAGTCGAATGTTGATTCGTACAAATCCAACAGTCCCTGAACAACGAACGCGTAGTCGTCGAGATGGGCGTCGAACTTTGCTTCGCCGTCGCGATATCGTCGCCGGAGCGTGCGAGTCGAGTTGTCGTAGAGTTGGGCGAGAATGAACTCGGCGTCGCGTTGTGCAGCTTCAAGATAGCGCGAATCATACAACGCTTGTCCTGCGCGGGCAAATGCCGAGATCATCAGCCCGTTCCAGGCGGTGATAACTTTGTCGTCCCGATGCGGCCGAGGACGCGCCGAGCGTTTCTCGAACAGTCGGCTCGTACTGCGCGCCAGAATCTCTTCCGTCTCAGATTCAGACTTGCGGATGATCTGCGCAGTCTCGTCGATAGGACTTGCCACGTACAGAATGTTTTTGCCTGTGAACTCGTGCTGCGGATCGTGCTCGACGTTTCCTGTTTCTTCAACGCCGAAGTGGATGCAAAACGCTTTCGCATCTTCGCCGAGGATGTCTTCGAGTTCTTTCTTGGTCCAGATGTAGAACGCCCCTTCGCCGCTTTCATGCAGAGTATCGGGCCGCGGACTGTCGGCGTCCTCGGCAGAGTAGAAGCCGCCTTCAGGAGATGTGAGATCGCGGAGAACGTACTCAAGCGTTTCGCGAATGGTTCGAGCGTAGAAGTTTTCGTTTGTTATTTGGTAGATGTCGGCAAGCGAGCAGACGATCTGCGCCTGATCGTACAGCATCTTTTCAAAATGGGGGACACGCCATTCGGCATCGACCGAGTAGCGATGGAAGCCGCCGCCGATGTGATCGTACATGCCGCCGCTTGACATCTCGCGAAGCGAATGCGTGGTCATCTCCAACGCGTCGTCGTTTCGCGTGCGATGGAAATAGCGAAGCAGGAAGTTGAACGCTACCGGGCGGGGAAACTTCGGGCCGGCGCCGAATCCGCCGAACTGGGCGTCGTAGGTTTTCGATGCGTGTGTGAAGCAGGTGGTCAGCAGCGAGCTGTCAAGCGATTCACTTTGACTTTTCTTCCGGGGAATTTCTTTCAAGAAATTCGTGATGCCAGTTGCCGACTCATCGACTTTCAAGCGTTCATTTGTCCAGATGTGATGAATGCGCCGAAGCAATTCCGGGAAGCCCATTCTGCCGTAGCGATCCTCCGGCGGAAAGTACGTTCCACCGTAGAACGGTTTCAGGTCGGGCGTGAGAAACATCGACATCGGCCAGCCGCCATTGTCGCCCATCGCCTGCAGTGCGGTCATGTACACCTTGTCAACATCGGGGCGCTCTTCACGATCGACTTTGATGCTGACGAAGTACTCGTTCATGAGGTGCGCAATCTCTTCGGACTCGAATGACTCGCGCTCCATGACATGACACCAATGGCACGTCGAGTAGCCAACAGAAAGAAAGATCGGCTTGTCTTCTGCGCTCGCCCGTTGGAATGCTTCGTCGTTCCATGCGTGCCAGTCAACTGGATTGTACGCGTGCTGCAAGAGGTAGGGACTCTTCTCGTTGATGAGTCGATTGGGTTTGCGCGTTGATGTCATAGAGCGTTGAGTGGTGTTGTGTGTGGATCGAAGGTACGAAGTTTCTCGTGGAGGGCAAAACGAAACTGAGGTGTGATGGATTGAGATGGATTGATGGAGTAATGAATGATTTGCTATCCAGGGGGCGACCGCGCTTGAACCGAAGTTGGACGCTCCGCTACGCGCCATGCAATGCAGTCTTGACGAGGAAGACCAGCCGGTGGCCCAAAAAATCGACTGCGATAATTTCGGATTGCTAGCCACAGATTACACAGATGAGCACAGAAGAAGTTCATCCGAACTCCGTGTCAATCTGTGTAATCTGTGGCCGAATAGTTACGCGTAGCCCGCGGCTGCTGTGCAGGTCTCGAACGCGGAGTTGATCGTCTGCATGAACTCCGAAAGGGGAGCTTTTTTGCTGACGAAGTAGTCGCGCCTCGGGTCCTGAATTCCTTCCATCACATAGGGATCCTCATGTCCGGAGACGAACACGAACGGCACGTCCTGACGGTAGAGAACGTCGCGCACGTAGCTGTGAAACAGCACGCCATCAAGATGCGGCATGAAAACATCCGCAATGATAAGATCAACATTCTGCTCTTGCAACATCTCCCGCGCCTCTTTCCCGTCCGATGCAGAAATCGGATTATGTCCGTTGAGCTGGAGAAACTCGGCGATCAGCGACCGGTAATCATCGTTGTCGTCGATAACAAGAGCCAACATGTACTCACCTGCCGGTAGTTAGAGTTGTATGAGAACAGCTGTACAGGAAGGAAGGGACAACGGTCATGCCAATAGCAATGCACACTCATCGTCGCCAAAACCGACAACCGGGAAGAAGCTGACTCGACTTTTGTAGAAAGGATAGGGAGGCGGAATGAATCAAGTAACCGGCGGGATGTAATCCTCCTTCGCGACGACGAGAAGCAGCAACGCGCCTTCTTCTGTTGAGAGCACACCATGCTCGCTGTCTTCATCGCCGTGATGCAACACGCCGGCAGGAAGTCGTTTGCCGTTCAGAATGATTGATCCGCTGATAACGTAGCATTCTTCTTCGCCCGAGTGATGGTGTTCGGGGAATTGCGTTCCGGGTTCGACCTTCATCAACATTGTCACGTATCCGCGGGTCTTGCTTTCCGAGAGTACCTTGAAGGAAATACCCGGCACCAGATGCTTGCTCCACTCCATGTGCTCGGGGAAGACTGAATGAATGCCGCTTGTGTGATCGAAACGCGACGTACCCGGTCCTTCCATCGAGCGTTCGTGCGCGTGCAGCTCTTGGATTCGCCGCATCAGTTTGGCTTTCACAGAGTTTGCGGGATGTCTGAGCGGGAGCGCTTCCGGCAGAGTTGCTGCGACGGAGTCCCACGCGGCCAGCGTTGTGAGCGTACGTTCGTCGGGATTCTGCGTCAACGTTTGAAGCTCCTGTAGATCGCCGCCGTCGAGCGCGCCGAGTGAGTTCAGGATTGCCAGGTCTTGTAATTTTTCGTGTGTCATGTCGGATGTTTTCCTTGTTCGTTAGGCAACGTGTTCAAGTTGGCGCCGCAGTTCCATCATGCCGGAACGAATTCTCGTCTTCACAGTGCCGAGCGGCAGTTTGAAATGTGCTGCGAGTTCCGATTGCGTGTAGCCGCCGAAGTACGCGTGCTCAATCAGCAGGCGTTGTTCCTTCGGAAGGCTTGAGAGTGCTCTGGCGACGTACTCCTGTCGCTGTGAACGATCAGCAAGGTGTTCGGGATTCGATCCGCTATCCGACTGCAAGTCGATGTGCGAGTCAATGTCTTCTTCAACGCGGCGCGCCTGACCGAGCCGGGATCGCAGCCTGTCGATTGCCAGATTGCGGGCAACACGCGTCAACCAGACTAACGGATTCCCCAACGACTCATTGTACGACTCTGCTTTATCCCACACGCGCAGGAAAACTTCCTGGAGCGTGTCTTCTGCTTCCGACGCCTCGCGCAGGATACGCAGAAGGAGGGTGTACAGATAACTCGCGTGCCTATCGTATAGCTCTCCCACAGCGAGTTGGTCGCGTTTTGCTATGCGGCGCAGGAGCGACACATCCGTCGCCGCGGCAATAACATTCGTGCTCACTGAATCACTCACAAAAGTTCATGGAAGACGATGACCTTTGGCGTGAATATAGCAATTGAAACTTCGACTTACAAATGAATTTCCATCTTCGCGTTGACTCATTAATAATGTAACTTTGCGGAAGGGTCGCGGAAGTCGTTGCCTCATAATCGATGTTACTTAGGGATATTGTTTCGCAACCGAAAGGTGAGTCGCCAGATCAATCCATTTCAGTTGCAACAGATCATGC
>JACRFA010000156.1 GCA_016218065.1 Ignavibacteriota bacterium
GGAGGAACCAGCGCACCGAACGATGTGCCGCCACTATAGCCGCTCCAGGGGTAGATGTATTGGCTTCCGCTTGGATTGTAATCGCCATAAACGTATGGCGCTCCCGTAAGGCTGTTGAATCCGCCTGCACTCAGATTGACGTTGCGCCGATTGAGCAGATTCGTAACGTCCATCTTCAAGAGAAGATTTAGGCTCTGGAAGAATTCGAAACCTTTCTCGAGGGAAATGTTAATCTCCGATGTATAAGGACCATCACCAGTGTTCTTCAGATAGAGATCCGAAAGAGTCTTCCCCAAATTGTACGGTGTGTACGGGAAGCCGCTGCCGAACCTCCATGTCACTGACGCAGCGAAATTGTTGATGGGCAGGCCAAACAACTCGTAGTCTTCGTTCGGCCTGACTCGATAACCGAGGAACAGGTTCACTGAATGCTGTTGATCAATATCCAAACGCGTCTCGCGCGGCAACCCTGTAAGCTGCGGTGTTACTTGTACGACAAATGGATCTGCGGCGCGACCCTTTGCCAATTGGAACGTGTAATTCACACTACCGGAGTAGTGATCACTAAGCCCCTTTTCGAGAATGATCTCAAATCCACGTGTGCTTGCATAATCCAAATTGATATAGCGACTCAAGCTACGCCCGTTGACCAACAACGGTTGTTGTGATGCAAGGTCGAAGACGTCCTTATAGAAACCGGTGATTTGCAGCGAGAGATCCTCGAACAACAGTTGCTTAAACCCTGCCTCATACTGCACTGTTCTCTGAGGCTTCATCGCCGGATTTCCCACGTAGTTGTTGGGAACATTATTCGCACTGTCGAACAGAGCATCATGGAAATACTGGTCTAAGTCAGGAAACTGAAGTTGGTGACCATAGTTGAAATAAAAGCTTGCTCGCTCCGAAATGGGATACGAGATTGCGAGACGTGGACTGAAATTTCCGCTTGTCAATGCTTTGCCAAACGAGTTGTTCTTCAGCCAATCAGCTTTTGCCCCGACGACTGCCTCATAGCGGTTGACAAACTCCTGCGCGAAAGCCTGCTTCCCAAGATAGAAGAAATCGTACCGAATACCGAGTTTGATGTTGATCCCCGGAAAATCAATATTGTCTTGAAGCCAGAAACCGCCGCGGCTTGGGGTGCTGTAGTTAACCCAGCGGCCAAGTCCGTATCCGTAGAACTCTCCACGCGGGTTGGGATCGACTTGCCGGGCCGGAGAGAGCGGATAGGAAATCTGCGTCTGCTTGAATTCCTGATAGTAGTATTCGATTCCAGTTTTGAGGAAGTGAAGAGGATGAACCTGCGATTCGAATGCAACCTTCGAACTCCACACTTCCGTTCTTCCCTTGAACCAGGATTGCGCGCTGCCAACATCAAAGAAACCATCGTTGTTCGGATCGCGATAATAACTGTTAGAGAAGTTGGTCACGCTAGAATATCGATCCGGAGTCAGGTTGCCAATCGTCGAGGTTCGCTGGGTCTGCAAACGACTGATGTACGCGCGCAATTCTGTATTGGTGCTGAAGAAGTGCTTGTATTGCACGACGTCCTGAGTCTGCAAACTCACAGTCGATGTACTCGAATCGTATCGATCGCGCCACTGATATGAACCAAAGATACCTTGCCCCGATGTTGCGTTTGCGCGGTAGCTGTAAAAGACTTGATCATTCGCTCCTGAATTGTACGTCACCTTGAAATTGAACGCGAACTCGTTATTCTGCCGGTCGGAGTAATTGAAGCCAAGGTTGTTCAGCAAACTTCCGAAGAACCCTGTTAGCTGGATTTTACGTTTCACAGGATTGTAGAAAGTCGATTTCGTGAACGAGAATGGTCCGTCAGACTGGTTGAAGCTTCCGCTGGTATAGAAGCTAAACTTGCCCGGTATCTCCACTCCGAGGGATGGAAGCAGATATGTCGAGATCGGCTCAGGTCCGCTTATGCTTCCGGAGTAATAGCGCTCGCCAAAACTCGAATTCGTCAGACCATCCGTGCGGTATTGGCCGGAGCCGGAGAATTTTTCCGCGCCGGTTTTCGTGGTGATGCTCACGACTCCCGATTGCGCGTTTCCGAACTCAGCATCCAAACCGCTCGACGACGTACTCACCGATTGGATAGCCTCGGCGGGCAAACCAGCGCCCGTGGTTGCGCTGCCGGAGTACAACTGCTGCAGCAACTGGTTCGCATTGTCGGCGCTCACTCCACCGCCGCTCGCGTCATTCACTACAACGCCATCAATCATGATCTGCGTTTCATTTGCTCGCCCTCCACGCAAGAATATCTGGTTGCCAAATCTGACAACACCTGCCTGAAGCGTCAACACATCGTTGACACCCTTCAGGTTGGGAAGCTGCTCGAGTTTGTCGCGGTTGAATGTCTGATCGCTTGCCGTCTTCTTCACGTCGATGAGCGGTCGTTTGCCTTCGACTGTCACGCCTTCAAGCTCAATGTCTTCGCTTGCGAGCTTCACATTATACACCGTCGTCTCATCCACTTCGATGAGAATGTTTTTTGATTCGAGAGTCTTGTAGCCGATGGATGAGATGCGCAAGGTGTACTTGCCGGGCGCAATGCCGGTCACGAGAAACTCGCCGTTTGAATTCGTCGTGGCCCCTCTCCCGCTTCCTACCAAAAGGATGTTCACACCGGGCAACGCATCGCCGTTCGACACATCGGTCACTTTCCCTTTCAAACTACCAGTTGTCCCGGCAAACGTAAAATTCAAAAAGCTCAGCATGAGCACGAACAAGGCCACTAAGTTCTTTAGACTGCCATATCGCAGCATGGACTTTTCTCCTTTGAATGGTAGCTTACTCATGGACGTCACTCAGCGCTTGTCGCATTGCCCGGATCGCCGCACTCTTATTTGCATAATACATGGGGATTCCGAAGTAAACCGTCGAGTACGTTTCTCGCTGTGGCGGAATTGGAGCAGGACCCTTGT
Source organism: Ignavibacteriota bacterium (assembly GCA_016218065.1). Lineage (GTDB taxonomy): Bacteria > Bacteroidota > Ignavibacteria > UBA10030 > UBA6906 > CAADGV01. The sequence continues at coordinate 2,943 of JACRFA010000156.1, forward strand.
AACGTACCCCGAGCGGCTGATTCTCAAACACTGGATCATTAGCTTGTGAGTCGAACTGGTAGATCGCCTCGCCAAAGCCAAATGGATAGTTAAGATTGATATTGCGCAATGTCGCTCCCGAGTCGATCCCACTCGGCACCTTCGTCGGATCCAGAGTCACGTCCGGATAGCCTAATGCGCCCTTTGCACCTGCGAAATCCCGCGCAGTATTCACGGAGTATGAGATGATCGTAGAAGGGACAATATGCAAGTACGCCGGCATCCAAGTATCATAGTTGTTGATCGAGGTTCTCGCATCCGGCACTCCGCTCAGAATAAATTTTCCTCCTGCTAGCATGTAATTCCCAAGCAGCCCCTCTCTTGTAGAGTTAAGTTGATAGGCGGCTGCACCGAATGGCGGCAGTTTTGCTTCGAGAGAGTAAATCACCATGGAATATTTTCCAAGCGTCACTGTGTCGGGGAAGCGCGCCGTCCCCGGCGTCGTAGCCAGACAATAGAAATCGTACTTCCCCGCCTTGCCACACGAATCCAGCACTTCCGAGTAGAATTGCTTGAAGCTAGCCGTATCGATGTCGGCTTGCCGATTGCTGTTGATGAAGAGAATCCTTCGCGGCCACAGCGGATCATCGAAGGCCGGGATGACAACCGAAAAGATTGTGTCTTTGATCGGGCTAACCACTCCCCACCGATTTCTTGCGCGCACGAAGAATCGATGGTTGCCGCTTGACGGGGGATGGAAATCACTTGCCGTTACCCGGGCCGTAACGCCCGCGCTCCATGGGGACCAAAATGCCGTGTCATCGACGCACCAGGAGAACGTCAAATCATTCGTGTTATTGGGATCAAGCGACCGGAACTGAAACAGCAACCCGGGGAATCTTTCCGTTGCATACCGAATAATCAATGACTGCGGAGGCGGCGCGACGTCAATAACGCAGATGGAACCTGGAGAGACCAACGTCCAGAAGAAAACATTCGCAGGCGTGGGATCGACAGCATCATTGTTGTCCACCGACGCTACTTCGTAGAGGTGCCCGTTGCTATCCGCGGGAGAATAGAAGATGAACGTCGCCGTTGTCGGAGTCTGCAGGTCAACCCTGCTCAACCCGATGAGTGAGTCAGTAACAACAACTCCCGTCTTGTACGGCACGGCAAACGGTCTGAGAGTCGCCAACGAGTCTCCGACTGCACGGGAAATGGCTGTATCTGCCGGCCCCAGCGTCGCCAGAAAATTGTAGATCCGAGAGACGGAAGGCGATGTTCCGCGCAATGCGATAACGTTGTCCCAACCAACCTTTGTCAAGTTGAGAATTGTTGTCCACGGGTTTTGGTTGATTTGCCGGCCACGGACATAATCTGTCCATCGATACTTGTACGCGACAACATAGCCATCCGGATCATCCGCAATCCATGAAAGCGTCAGTTCAGGAAACGCATTGACGTTAATGTACTGCGCGATCGTATCGTTTGGCGGAATGTTGCTCAGACGTGTGTCAGGAGAGGAGTTCCCCTTCAGCGGATCGTTGGGGTATTTGCACGTCGCAACAAGCACTGCAACGCCAACCAACCCAAGGAATGTCAAAAGTGAATTTGTAACCAACCGTGTGTTCATGTGCATACCCAGCCTTAGTAGTTTTGAATCGAAGAGACATAGAATTGAAGATCACACTCGAAAAACTCCGTTCGGCGGACGAGCGTGGAATCTAAATCCAACATCACATTGACAACCGTTCGTCTCCCCTCGTTCACCGTGATGCCCAGAGATTCTCCGGGGCGCGGGAGTGAATTCAGCGCGGGGGGCGTCGGAGTGGGAGCAACAGTCCGAACTATGGTGGGAAATCCATAGGAGCTAATGAGCTGGATGAACTCGGCGCCCTGCAATACCTCGGCTGTAATATCCAGACCGGTGTATGTGCCCGGCGGCGCATAGGTTTCACCCAGAACATACGCGGAATCGCGAGCAAGTGTATCAAGCGTGTTGAATATGTCGCCGTCCACGCTGCGCTGAATCGAGTTCAGATCCGGAAGAATCGTCAAGCGTTGTTGACCGCGAAGTCCTTCGAGCGATTTCAGGTTGATGTAAAACGAATTCCCACCTCCGAATCGCAAGAAATCTGCCCGGTTGTTCTTCGTCTTCAATCGGATCTCGAGAATCCCCGGCGTCGGCGAATCGTATTCATATTGACTGCACGATATCCCTGACGCGATGAGCACAACGATCAGGGCGACATGCCAAAGGCGGTTCAGTAGCAAAGTGTTCCGCATAATGATTTGCTTACCAGTTTGTTTGTTGATGATTTTGCACGAAGGTTGTTCGTCACAAGGGACGATTGATTCACGTTCAACTTCCGAGAACTTTGTTTGACCAGTTCAACACTGCAACAGCTTTGGCGACGAATGACCAATTCGCAGTTTCGATGCTGCTTGCAGGTTGTCCGTGATGGTGTGGTAGAACAAGTTGGTGTTCCAATGTAGGAAAGTAGGCTGCTTTTGTCAACAAAAAACTTTGATGTGCAAGTCCTTTGTCAGCGTGCCCGTAGTAATTTCCCCCAGCTTCGTATCTGCTTTTCAACCTCACGCGGCGCGGTACTTCCCTCCGATATCTTCCTCTTGATGCTGTTCAATGGACGGAATAACTCGAAGACATCCTCTTCAAAGAGGGGCGAGATTGCTTTGAACTCCTTCATTGACAATTCGTGTAACAAGCATTCTTTGTCAATACAAGCCGAAACAACTTTCCCCGCCGCCTGATGCGCTTTGCGGAAAGGCATTCCCTTTGCAACAAGGTACTCGGCTATGTCGGTCGCTAGCGAGAGATCGCCCTCAAGCTCATCATGGAATCTGCCCGAGTCGAATATTGTGTGAGCAAGCAACTCTGTCATCAACGCGAGAGACGAGGAGGTCGTATCGACGGCATCGAGCAGGTGGACTTTGTCTTCCTGCATGTCGCGATTGTAGGCAAGCGGCAAACCTTTCATCACCGTGAGCAGGCCGACGAGACTGCCAAACACGCGCCCCGATTTGCCGCGCACCAATTCGGGAATATCAGGATTCTTCTTCTGCGGCATGAGACTGCTACCAGTCGCGTATGCATCGTCGATGTGCGCGAAGTGGAATTCGTGCGAACTCCAAAGTATCATCTCCTCCGCGAACCGGCTGAGATGCATCATCGTTATCGCGCACGCCGCGATGAACTCGATCAGCCCGTCACGGTCGCTCACGGCATCGATGCTGTTTTCCACCAGCCCGTCAAACTTCAACGCCTTGGCAACTTGCGTTCTGCTGATGGGCAACGATGTTCCTGCGAACGCCGCCGCGCCGAGCGGCGAACGATTGACGCGTTTCAGGCAATCGGCAAACCTCTCCCGATCGCGCTGCAACATGCTCACGTACGCGAGCAGATGATGGGCAAACAGAATCGGTTGCGCCCGCTGCAGATGCGTATAGCCCGGCACGATTGTCTTCTTGTGCCGTTCTGCCTGACGAAGAAACGCGATCTGCAGCTTCCGGGTGAGTGCCGTAATGGCTTCGATTTCCCTGCGCAGGAAGAGTCGCTCATCGAGAGCGATCTGATCATTCCGGCTGCGACCGGTATGAAGCCGCTTCCCGCGTTCGCCGACTCTCTTCACCAATTGTTCTTCGATGAACGTATGAACGTCTTCATCGCGCCAATGCATTGTCAGCTTCCCCGACGCAATATCCCTGCGTATCGCTTCGAGAGCAGAGAGAATCGCTTTGCCGTCTGCGGCAGAAATAACTTTCTGCTTCACCAACATCTGCACATGAGCTTTGCTTCCATCGATGTCTTCATTGTAGAATCGCCGATCAACATCGATGGACGACGAGAACTTGAGCGCGCTCTCAGCGAGCGGTTTTCGAAACCTACTGTTCCACAGCGGCATACTGTTGTTGATGTTGTGACTGGCCGTTCTTCTTGTGCGTCGAGTTCTTCTTCTGAAGAACGCGGTTGTACGTCTTCAGCGGCAGACCGTAAATCTTGATGAACCCTTCCGATGCCTTGTGATCGAATTGATCTTCGGCAGTGTACGTTGCGAGCAGCGGGTCGTAGAGAGAGAATGCCGAGCTGCGAGCAACGATGCGCACGGTTCCTTTGTAGAGTCGCACCTTCACAATGCCCGAGACACGTTCTTGCGACTTCTCCACGAAAGCAGCAAGCGCCTCGCGCAGCGGCGAGTGCCAGAGTCCATTGTAGATCAAGTTCGCGTACTCATGCGCGACGATGGATTTGTAATGCGCAACTCCCTTGTCGAGCGTGAGGCGTTCGAGTTCTTTGTGTGCGAAGTGAAGAATCGTTGCCGCGGGGGCCTCGTACACCTCACGCGACTTGATTCCGACGAGACGGTTTTCGATCAGGTCGATACGTCCGATAGCGTTGCGAGCGCCGATCGCATTCAGAAACTCCACCAACTCAATGCTCTCCATCTCGCGCCCATCGATGCTGACCGGAATCCCCTTCTCAAACCCGATCGTCACTTCTTCCGATTCGTCAGGCGCAGATTCGGGTGACGACGTGGATTGAAACGCGTCGAGCGGCGGTTCAACCATCGGGTCTTCAAGCGCGCCGCACTCGATGCTCGTTCCCCACAGGTTCTCATCGATTGAATACGGACTCTTCACTGTCGCCGAAACAGGAATGCCGTTTGCGGCAGCGTACTCAATTTCTTCTTCCCGAGATTTGAACTCCCATGTGCGCAGCGGCGCGAGCACTGTGATGTCGGGAGCAAGCGCGCCAATCGACACTTCAAACCGAACCTGATCGTTTCCTTTTCCGGTGCAGCCGTGAGCAATCATCGTTGCACCCTCCTTGCGCGCGATGTCCACCATCGTCTTTGCCAGAAGCGGACGCCCGATCGATGTCGCCATCGGGTACGCCTCTTCATACAGTGCGCCAGCTTGCAACGCGGGAAACGCGTACTGCTCGAGAAATTCTTTTCGCAAATCAATATAGTAAATTCTCGAAGCGCCTGCCGCAAACGCTTTCTCCTGCAGCGACGCGGTTTCCTTCGTCTGCCCCAGATTTCCAGTACACGTGATGATGTCCGCGTCGTAATGGTTCTTCAACCAGTGAACCATGACAGATGTGTCCAGTCCACCCGAGTACGCAACCACAATCTTTTGCTTTGACATGTTACTTCAGCCCCAGATGTTGAGAAATATTGTTGATTGTCTTTTTGATATACTTCACTGAACGCGGCGCCACAATGATAGTGTCATCGCCCGCGATGGTGCCGAGTATTTCGGAATCGCGCTTGCTATCGAGCAGGAATGCGACACCCTGTGCCCGTCCCGGGAACGTGCGTATGACGACCAGATTTTCATTCGCCTCAATGGAAATGACTTCCTCCGCAGTGAAGCCGCGAAGTATCGGTTCGGACGTTGTCGTGCGGAGCTCGTATCGGTAGCCGTTCTCCGTTGGCATTCTGATGATTCCCAGCTCAGCAAGGTCGCGTGAGAGAGTCGCCTGCGTAACTTCGATTTTCTTTCTCTTTAATTCCCTCACAAGCTCGGCCTGGTTCGCGACATCCTTTGATGTAATCAGCGATTTGATCGCCGTATGTCTCTTTGCAATTTCTTCTTTGCTCATTGTTGTGTTGACTTCGTTATGGGAATATTTTTCTCCCACACTTCCGTATCAGAATTAGCAGAGTGTTAAAAAAAGGCTCTCATGTCATTCCGATGGAGCGCTTCGACTTCGCTCAGCACAGGCTGCGCGACTGAGCCCGCCTGCCGGCAGGCAGGGAATCTCCTCCTGGGGGATCAGATTCTCCCGAAGGGACGCCTTTGGCGCTCACCCCGCCAAAGAGCGTCGGGGTTCGGAATGACATTGACCTCAGTTTTTCACCAGCCTGTTAGATCACATTGTTTGCGTGAACGATTTCCGTTCCCACGCCTTCGGTCGTGAAGATTTCCAGGAGCAAGGCATGGGGCTTTCTTCCATCTATTATGTGTACCTTGCCAACGCCCGATTTCAACGCATCCAGCGCCGATTCCACCTTGGGTATCATGCCCCCGTTGATCGTCTTCTCTCGAATCAGATTCTCTGCGTCGTATTCCGAAAGACACTTCACCAAAATCTTTCCGACCTGAATTCCTTCGACATCAGTAAGATAGATCAGTTTGCGCGCAGAGAGCGCCTTGGCGATTTCCGCAGCTGCAATATCCGCATTGATATTATAGACAGTACCGTCATCATCAACCCCCAGAGGCGCAATCACCGGAAGGAACCCATCGTTCAACATCGAGCGGAGAAACGTTGCGTTCACCTCCGTGATCTCCCCGACGAAGCCAAGGTCTTTCGCTTTGAAGCGTCTGGCCAGCAGCAGTTTTGCGTCGATGCCGCTGACGCCGATGGCATTCCCTCCATGAATATTTATTCGCCTGACCATATCCTTATTCACGAGGCCGGCGAGGACCATCTGCACAACATCACGCGTCTCTTCATCGGTGTATCGTTGACCGTCAACAAACCTCGTCTTCAGGTCGAGCTGCTTTGAGAGCGCGGTAATTTCCTTGCCGCCGCCGTGAACAACCACAATGTCGATTCCAATCTTTCGCAGCAGAGTCACATCCTGGGCGACCATTTGCTTAAGCCCGTCATCCTCCATCGCAGCGCCGCCGTACTTGATGACGAATGTTGTTCGTTCGAATTGCTGGATGTAGGGAAGTGCTTCGATCAACACATCTTCTTTATTGAGCGCCGCGCTCATGATCGATAGCTTCCGTTAATCACAACATACTGCTCGGAAAAATCGCAGGTCCACACAATTGCATTTCCTTCGGCACAATTCAGCTTCACGACAAGCTCCACGAAATCACCCTTCAACGATTTGTTTGCCTCTGAGTTTGGCAGCATGACTGTGTAGTTCGGACCGAGGATCGACGCGTTGTTGATTTCGATTTCAAGTCGCGCCGGATCGAATTCAATTCCAGAGTACCCAACTGCGGCCATGATTCTCCCCCAATTAGCATCTTCGCCGTGAATGGCCGTCTTCACAAGAGGCGAAAGCGCGATTGCTTTTGCTGCCTTCACTGCGTCATGCTCACTCCAGGCTCCATCCACATGAATTTCAACGAGCTTCGTTGCTCCCTCGCCATCGCGCACGATGTCGATCGCAAGTTGTTTAAGTACGCGCTCAAGATTCGAGGCGAATATCGTGTACGCTTCACTACCCGGCTCCAGAGGCTCAATGCCCGACTCGCCGTTCGCGAGCGCAACAAGCATGTCGTTCGTACTCGTGTCGCCGTCAACGACAATCCGATTGAATGTCTTGTCGGCGGCAGTCTTGACAAGAGACTGAAGTACTTCCGGATCGAATGCTGCGTCTGTGGTAACAAAGCCGAGCATCGTCGCCATGTTGGGATGAATCATGCCCGATCCTTTCGCGATGCCGCCGATATTCACCGTCTTGCCATCGATCTCGAAAGTAGCCGTTGCTACCTTTTTGAACGTATCGGTTGTCATGATTGCCTCTGCAGCGCTCTCGTGTTCACCCTCATCGAGTTGCCCGGCCGCGAGTTGAATGCCGCGAAGAATTTTTTCGATTGGCAATGGTTCGCCAATCACGCCTGTCGAGGCAACGAACACTTCAGAAGGATACACGCCAAGCACTGCCGCGGTCACATCCGCCATCGTGCAGGCATCATCATAGCCGCCCTCGCCGGTGCACGCATTTGCATTGCCGCTATTGACGATAATTGCGCGAAATGTTTTTCGCACGGCAAGATGCTGCTTGCTCAGCACAACGGGCGCCGCCTGCACTTTGTTCAGTGTGAACACAGCCGCGCCGACCGCCGGAACATCCGACACGATCAGCGCAAGATCTTTCTTCGTCTTCTTCACGCCGCAGTGCAACCCGACCGCGCGAAATCCTTTCGGCAGCGTAATGCCTCCGCGCGTTTCAACTTCCGTGACGGCTAGTTCTTCCTGAAACATGGCAGCAATCCTTCTGTTTGTGATAATCCGAACATCAAATTCATATTTTGCACCGCCTGGCCGGCGGCACCCTTTCCCAAATTGTCGATCGTCGAAAGAAGAACAAGCTTCTCCCCATCGAGCACAAAGCTGACATCGCAGAAGTTGGTGTAGAGGACGTCTTTCATCTCCGGTATTGACGGCGCAATGATCCGAATGAACGGCGAAGATCCGTACACGTCAGTCA
>JACRFA010000163.1 GCA_016218065.1 Ignavibacteriota bacterium
CTCGATCGCCGGAACTAGAATGCGCTTTGCTTTTGCAATCCGTTTTGAGTTTTCAAGCAACTTCCAAATGCGAATGCCGATCTCAGCGCGCACAATCTTCTCCCCACAATTCGGACAAACTCCAGTAGGAACACCCTCCACCACAAGAAGCTTTCGACGAATCCAAAAGTCGTGGTTCACGCGCCGCTCCTCCATTCGCGAGTTGCACACCTCGCACTCGCCGTAATCGTATCCGTCTTTTTTCTTTCCCAACACTAATCTAAATGGTATAGAAATAGGCGTGATTAGTCAACGATGTTAGTCCCTTCGTACAATACGCTCAGGGTTGCGAATGCCTCAATCTGCTCTTCCAAAATCCATAACTAAAATAAAACACCAACCCCACCGCAAGCCACACTCCAAACCGCACCCAAGTCACCCACGGCAGACCCGCCATAAGGTAGATACACATCGCGATGCCGAGCAAAGGCACAACCGGAACGAACGGCGTTCTGAACACACGCGGCCGGTCAGGATCAGTGTAACGGAGAATGATAATGCCCGCGCAGACGAGCACAAACGCGTACAGTGTTCCGATATTGGTCAGCTCGACAATCTCGTTGATGTTGGCAATTCCAGAAAGGAGCGCTACAACGACACCAGTCCAGATTGTCGTCACATGAGGCGTTCGATACTTCGGATGCACCTTTGCAAAATATTTTGGCAACAACCCGTCACGTGACATCGCAAAGAAAATGCGCGGCTGGCCCAGTTGGAATACGAGAAGCACTGCCGTCATGGAAAGGACTGCACCGAGCGCAACAATCCCTGCGGCCCAATTGAGTCCGATCTTTGCGAACACAGATGCAAGCGGATCCGCGACGCCGAGCAAGTTCCACGGCTCGATGCCGGTGAGTACGAACGCCGTGGCAATGTAAATCACCGTGCAAATAATGAGCGATCCGATAATACCGATGGGCATATCGCGTCCGGGATTCTTGCACTCTTCTGCAGCAGTCGAAATTGCATCGAAGCCGATGAAAGCAAAGAAGATCAAGCTCGCTCCGGTCCACACTCCCGCAAATCCATTCGGCATGAATGGCGTCCAATTCTCCGGCTTCACATACATTGCTCCCACCCCGATGAAGAATAGCAGGATGATGACTTTGAGAATTACCATCACGTTGTTTGCGCGGGCAGATTCCTTTATGCCGATCACCAACAACCATGTCACCGCCGCAACAATGAGAAAGGCGAGGAAGTTGAATATGATGGGAATGCCGGCAATCATCGGGTAACTCGTCCATGCCTCATAGTTCAGTGTGAGTGATGGATCGATTGCCCCACCGGCCGCGGCCACAGCATCTGCCGCCTGATGCGCGGATCGATAATCAACGGAGAGCCACGCAGGAATGTGAACGCCAACGCCTTCGAACAGCTGATGAAAGTACGCGGCCCAGGCAATTGCCACCGCAACGTTTCCGACGGCGTATTCGATAATCAAATCCCAGCCAATAATCCACGCGACCAACTCGCCGAGCGTTGCATAGGAATAGGTGTACGCGCTTCCGGAGATCGGCACGAGCGCCGCAAACTCAGCATAGCAGAGCGCGCAGAATGCACACGCGACTGCGGTGATGATGAATGATAACGATACCGCAGGCCCCGCTCCGAGATGTCCTGCACCTCCGGCCGCGGCAGTTCCAATCACTGCAAAAATTCCGGTGCCGATGATCGCTCCGATGCCAAGCGAGATCAAATCGAATGCCCCAAGCGTCCGCTTGAGATGTCCAGCACCGCCTTCACCGGAAAGATCGGCGTCGCGGGTTAGCTGATCGAGATTTTTTGTGCGAAAGAACGATGACATAGTGAAATGTTCGTGTGAGTTTTTGTTCAGTGAATTCAATTCGTCACTGGCGGCGGGAACGGCGTGATGCTGCTAATGCAAAATCAACGTCTTATTGGGACCATCATGCGTCAACCTAAGTTGATTGAGAACGTCGAGACCGAGATAGGCGGTATCACTTTCCGCTGCAATCACTTCAACATCTTTGAAGCGATGCTTGCCCAACAAAAGAGTCACGACATGGTACGAGGAATAGACCATGCGACTATCATAGTCGGCAACAAGCAGATGGCCGCGAGATCCAATCTTCAATTCAATCAGCACGCTCCTCGGCACGACGGTCATGTCAGCGCCGGTATCAATGCGAAACACAATCTGTTGCCTCTCGTCTGTAACCGGAGAGATCAACGTCATCGGAATGACTGGTGCAGGAAGTTCAGAGCGAGAGTACTTGAACCGAGTCATCGTGGTGAATGAACTTTTCGAAGAATGGAATGGGAAGGAACAAGCACGACGCGCGGCTTCTCTGTCACTTGTGCATAAAAGAATGGTTCGTTGCCTACTCTCTCGAACACACGGTCAAGAAGCTTGATGCGGTCGGCATCAACATCAATGAGTTGCTCGTTGCTAATGGCAACGTACTTGTTGCGATACTTCTTGAGAAACTCTCGCTTGTGCGCCTGGTAGTAGGCCTGGTTCTTATCGTTCTTACGCATGTTTGCCCAATACTTGGCAACCATCCGCCGATCAGGTTTCGCTTTCATGGCTTCCTCCTGCGATGCTCTGATGTGAATCTACAAAAGCATACTGCGAGTTACAACTATCATCACGCGTTGCATACTCTTCGCAACAACGCTCAGGGTCGAAGCCAATTAATGAACCATGTAATGATCAACGCGTTCACGAAATCGATAAAGAACGCTCCCACCATCGGCACAACGAGAAATGCTTGCGGCGAGGGACCGAACTTCGAGACAAGTGTCTTCATGTTGGCAACAGCATTGGCCGTCGTTCCCAGCACGAACCCTATGAACCCGCTCGACATCACTGCCGCATCGTAGTTCTTGCCCATCAGACGGAACACCGCCAGTGTAAACAGTGCAACAGCGATCACCTGCACGGCAAGAATCGTAAACAAGGGGATCGCCAGATTGAACAACTCCCAGAGTCTCAAGTTCATTAGCGCGACGACAAGAAAGATGTTCAGCGAGATGCCGCCGATCAGTTCCATGGTTTTCTGATCGATCTTCAGCCAGCGAGTTTTGTCGTCGATGTTGCGAAGCAATGACGCCACCAACATCGCACCGATATACGCGGGCAGTGTCCAGCCCAACGACTGGAAATAGTAACTCACAATGCTTCCGAGTCCCATCGCAATCGAAGCAACAATGAGATTGACGACCAACTGGGAGTCTTCCTTGTCGACCTCTACCATTATGACATCAGGTTGGTCTGCAAGCTCTTTTGTCAGTTCAGACGAGCTTCGAGACTTTGAATGCAGTTTGTGTTTGTTGATGATCCACGTGCCAAACGGTCCGCCGATCAATCCACCGCACACAATGCCGAATGTCGCCGCAGTAATCGCAAACGTGCCCGCTCCAATCAGACCAACTTTTTCAAATTCCGGCGTAAACGCGAGTCCTGTTGCCGGACCGCCGACCAGCGTGACCGACCCTGCGACAACGCCGAGCAGAGGACTCACATCGAACAGACTTGCAACTCCCATCCCGACAAAATTCTGCACAAAGCAAAAAAGCGTGGAGATGACGAGGAAGAGAACGACTTGCACTCCGCCAACTTTCAACAGGGGCACACTCGCGCTCATTCCTATCGTCGTGAAGAATGCGACCATGAAAAGGGACTGCGTTGACGTGTCGAGCTGAATGTTGATGAGTCGATCACGCGTGAAGAGTACGAGTAGCGCGAAAAACATCCCACCAAGAACAGCGGACGGGATGTTCAACCTATCGAGGATCGTGACTCGCTTTTTCATCCAGACACCCGCGTAGTACAACAACGCGGCAATCGCAAGCGTCTGTATCAAATCGAGCTTCAGCGTGAAGACATCAGAAACCGGCATGCCGATGAGATTCGAAGGAGTAGTAACGGATTGATTTTGAAATGAATTGCGAAGCCAAGATAGAGCCTTTTACGACAAGGCGCAAGCGGCGTTTTCCATTTTTCCATGTATCATCGAGCAGGCGGGTGTACAATATTTCAGTTGTTCGGAAAACGGAGAGGTCGTATCTTGAACGGTGCGTTGCATGCTGTTGCCAATAGGCAGTCGCGTAGTTCATTTTCAGATGATTTGAAATAGGATTTGATGTGGAGTCACTCGTAGCTTTACTTCCGCAACTTCCAACACTTGAAGAGATTGTTATTTGGGGAGGATATGTTGGACTGTTTGCCATCATTTTTTCGGAAACTGGTTTGTTTGTCGGGTTCTTCCTCCCGGGAGATTCGCTTCTTGTGACCGCCGGATTATTCGCGGCGCGGGGGCAACTCGATATTGTTGTCTTGTGTCCGCTGTTGCTTGCCGCCGCAATTCTGGGGAACACCACCGGCTATTCCATCGGACGCAGACTCGGGCCGGCGCTTTTCAACCGACCACAGTCCCGGTTCTTCCGCAGAGATCATTTGCTGAAGACGAAGGGATTCTACGAACAGTACGGCGGGATCACTATTGTAATGGCGCAGTTCATGCCGTTTGCCCGCACCTTCGCGCCTGTTGTTGCAGGTATAGCCGAGATGCAGTATCGGCGGTTTGCACTGTTCAATATTGCCGGAGCAATTCTTTGGATTCTCGGCATGACGCTGCTCGGATATTTTCTCGGGCGAACGTTCCCTGAAGTTGTGAAGCACATTGAGCTGCTCATCGTGGCAATCGTGTTCATCTCGGTTCTTCCCATGCTCATCAAATATCTTCAGCATAGGTATGGCCGGCAAGTCGCCAAGGACGAAGCCTGAATGCCTTGATCAAACTCGTTCGACTTTCCCACCGGATCAAATCACTCGTTGAAGCTTTCGCGGAAAGACCGATCGCCCCTCGTGCGCTTTTCGTTCTTGCTTTCTGCGAGGCATCGATCTTCCCACTGCCGCCGGACTACGTGTTGATTCCTCTTTCGCTCGCACGACCAAAGCGTGCGTTTTGGTTCTCGACTGTTTGCGTCGTCGGATCGACCATCGGCGCAGCGCTCGGCTATCTCATCGGTAGCGCGTTCTACGATGCAGTAGGAAGCCAGCTTGTGAGTTGGTTCGGCTGGAGCGAGATGTTGCACTCTGCGCTTGCCAGGTACACTGAAAGCGCATGGTGGACTTTGATGCTCGCGGGCTTCACGCCGATTCCATTTCAAGTGTTCTCGTTTGCGGCAGGGTTCAACAACACTGTTGCGTGGGAAGTCTTCATGCCGGCAGCCTTGCTCGGACGCATGCTGCGGTTTTATCTCGTCGCAACACTGTTCTACTTCTTCGGTCCAAAGGTGAAAAAATGGCTTGAAAGGTACACTGCCTTCTTCATGCTTATCGTTGCGGTGATATTCCTGGGTTGGATTGCGTTGAGTATCGCTCTGACGTGAACAACCAAAAATTTGTCGAGGCAAGAGAGTTTTTTGTAGAAAGAGTGATCTGAAATCGCTATATTGCTCCCACTTTAAGATTCTATCAATCCCGCTCGCATTAGCTTAACCCCCGAATAGTTTTTTCTTTGATGCCTTTTCGAAAGGAAGAGGTGTAGCTTTTGTGCAGCGGAATGTTCTTTCAATCATAACCTTCATTCACTGAAAGGAGTACTTCCAGTCGATGGAACTCAGTCTTATCTTGGGCATCAGCATTCTTGGATTGCTGTTTGCAGCCTGGTTGATTTCGGATGTCATGAAGCGCGACACCGGAACGCCGAAAATGCGCGAGATCTCCGACGCGATCAAAGCGGGAGCTGAAGCGTTTCTGAAACGACAGAACCGCACCATTTTGTTCCTTGCCTTTGCACTCGGCGCAGTGATCTACATTCTCTACGCGTTCGTTCGGGCACACAGCGAGCATGACCCGGTCAACACGCCCGCGCAACTCGCCCTCTGGACAACGTTGTCGTTTATTCTCGGTGCACTGTGTTCTGTTGCGGCAGGGTACATGGGCATGTGGACGTCGATCCGATCGAACATCCGCACAGCAGCCGGTGCGACAAAGGGCATGAACAGCGCTCTGCAACCTGCGTTGCGCGGCGGCGCAGTCTCGGGCTTCTTTGTTGTTGCCATGAGCTTGCTTGGTGTAGCAGGGCTGTTTGCAATCGTTCAAGCTTCGGGCGTCACAACCGATGTCACGAAGATTCCTTTGTTGATTGTGGGATATGGTTTCGGGGCAAGCTTCGTCGCGCTGTTCGCGCAACTCGGAGGCGGTATCTACACAAAAGCAGCAGACGTTGGCGCCGACCTGGTTGGCAAAGTGGAGGCAGGAATTCCGGAAGACGATCCCCGCAACCCTGCGGTCATTGCCGATCTCGTTGGCGATAACGTTGGCGACTGTGCAGGACGTGGCGCGGACTTGTTTGAATCAACAGCAGCTGAAAACATCGGCGCAATGATTCTTGCAGCAGGTTTGTACAAGGCAAATGCACTGACGTTCGATGGGGCCGGACTTACGCTGCTGGGCGTTCTCCTCTTCCCGCTTGTTGCTCGTGCGTTTGGCATAATCGCTTCGATCATCGGCATTCTGACGGTGAAGACGAATGACACCGAAGACCCGATGAAGGCATTGAACCGTGGCTACTACGTTACTGCAGTCCTTGCCATGATTGGTTTCTACATCGCATCCAAATGGCTGTTGGGTCCCTTCTACTTCAATTTTTTCCTCTGCGGCTTGATTGGCGTTCTTACGTCGATCGCGTTCGTTCTCATCACGCAATATTACACTGAGTATATGTATCGCCCTGTGAAATCTATCGCCGAGGCTTCACAGACAGGCCCCGCAACGAACATCATCGCGGGTATTGCCGTGGGCATGGAATCAACAGGGTACCCCGTGCTGGTGATTGCAGCCGCGATTGTTTCGGCGTACTTTCTCGGCGAACACTCAGGCCTGCAACATGCCGGACTCTTCGGAACAGCGGTGGCAACGATGGGCATGCTCGGCACAGCAGCATACATTCTTGCCATGGATACGTTCGGCCCGATTACCGATAATGCCGGCGGCATTGTTGAAATGAGCCAGCAGCCCAAGGAAATCAGGGACCGAACAGATCGGCTTGATTCGGTCGGCAACACAACAAAGGCGCTCACGAAAGGCTATGCCGTCGGTTCGGCGGCGCTCGCAGCGTTCCTGCTGTTCAGCGCATATCTGGATGAAGTGAAAATCTATATGCCGAGTTTCGACGGCGCAATCAACCTGAATAAGCCTGAGGTTTTTGTCGGGGCGATGTTCGGCGCAATGCTTGTGTTCTTGTTTTCTTCGATGGCAATCAAGGCCGTCGGACGCGCTGCCTACGCCATCATCAACAACGTGCGCGAGCAGTTCAAGAACAATCCCGGGATCATGGCAGGAACATCAAAGCCCGACTACGGACAATGCGTTGATATTGCCACGAAGGCCGCGCTGAGGGAAATGGTGATGCCGGGCTTGCTCGTTGTCGGAATGCCAATTGCTGTTGGTCTCATCTTCAAGTGGTTGTTCGTTGCACAAGGATCTCCAGTGCATGGGGCAAGTGGCGCCGAGGTTGTCGGTGGGTTGTTAATGGTTGGAACGATCGTGGGCATACTTGTCGCACTCTTCCTGAACAATGGCGGCGGCGCATGGGATAATGCAAAGAAGTTCATCGAGACCGGAGCGTACGGCGGGAAGAAATCCGATCCGCACAAAGCATCAGTGGTTGGTGACACGGTTGGCGATCCGTTCAAGGATACTGCCGGACCATCGCTGCACGTGTTGATCAAGTTGTTGAGTACGATTACGCTGGTGCTGGCGCCGCTGTTTATTTGACTACGTATCCTGAGCCACGCACTGAAGTGGCGATGGATCTTCTCGGTGGAATGAGAAAATCCCGCTCCGAGCAATTTGGGCGGGATTTCTGTTTGATCTTGCCGAGCGAATCAATATCTTACTACCAGCCTTTTGTCCTGACTTCCCTTTGCTTACTCATGAGCTGGATTCTTGGCGTACTCAGCGCCAATCTTCATCAACATGACATATCCCGGATCGCCGAAGCAAGCGTCCTTCATGCGACGCGCACTCCCTCATTGTCGCTTTTCGCGGGCGGCTCACATGCAACGTGTTTAGTCGATTCCGCGAAAGACACGACCAGTGGTTGGATTGTTGTCGGATTGGGAATCAAACTCCGTGAGGAGCACACATCAATTCTCGCGCAACAAGAGTGGCATGCGCTCTTGAGCAAACAGAAACCTGATCTCGATGACGTTGACGGGCATTTCGTCGCGGTTCGCTGGACGGACAATCGTGTTGAATGCTTCTCTGACAGACTTGGTCTCCGCGAATTGTACTTCTGTTCAATTCCCGGCGGCATCGTTTTCTCGACGAGAGTAGATTGGGTGAGTGAGTTAGCCAATCTACACGAATTGGATTTTCAGACATTCGGCGTGAGATGGCTTGCGTTCAACCAGTTCTCTTATCGCTCTCCGATCCTCGGGATACAACGATTAGGGCCACATGGCCGGGCAACGTTCACGCTTCAAGGTATCGAACACGCGAATCGCGTTTGGGAACCGAGCGCCTGCGACGGAGACGGTCATCGGTTCGAACACGTCTTACAGGCGTTCACTGATCCGAAGTTCCGCGAAGCGAAAACTGTTTCTGTCGGTCTCTCGGGCGGAATCGATTCGCGGCTGCTACTGGCGCTGACGCTCAACTCGGAACGAAAACCTGTCGCCCACACTTTTGGCAGTCCGCAAGATCCCGACGTCATCGTTGCGACGAAGATTGCAGGGGCGCTGCATCTGGATCACCACGTGTACGACGAACCGCTGCCCGAAGCCTCCCAATGCATTGTGCTTGCAAAAGAATTTGCCGCGCAAACAATTCTCAAAGAACCAGCGTCTGGGGGAATCCGCTTTCGATATTATGAGAAGCTCGCAGCTTCCGGAAGAGTTGTCGTTGACGGAGCCTTCGGAGAAGTGTTGAGGAGGCAATACTACAACCGGTTGCTTTGGGTCGGACGGGACCGCGTGCTGCGATTGAGTCACCGACAACTGCTTCCATTTCTACAGGCTCCGCGAGTCGACATTTTCTCTGACGAAGCAAAAGAGAGTATGATGCGCGGATTTGAGCGAGAAGTGGAGTACATGAAGGACTTGTTGCGGCTAACCCAACATTTGCCGTTCGAAGACGCACTGGACATCCTTGCTGTTCAGGCGCGCATTCCAAACTACGCAGGAGCAGAACAAGCTCGCATGGATTCGTTCGGCATATGTTACATGCCGTTCTGCCAACCGACGATCTTCGATGCGGGACTTGCGTTACCGCTATCGCAACGCAGGAATGGAAGACTCCTTAAAGAGATCATTCGATCCTGTCAGCCGAAACTGGCCCGATTTCCCCTGGCACAAGGCGGGTCGACGAGTCCGTTCTGGTTCTCAACGACTGCCCGTATCTTGACTCGCCGCGCTAAAATTAAGTTGGGGCGGGGATTTGTTGACACGACGACACACGACTTCCTCCACCATGTCAGGGAGTTCGTCCGAGACCAGGCTCGCTCAACGTGTGTAACGTCATTTGGGATGTACGATGGAAAGAAGATCCAATCTTTAGTAGAAACTTACTACCGGGGAGAGCAGGGATTTGCACACCAATTGGACTGGTGGCTTGGATTCGAGTTGTGGCGACAGTCGATGAAGCTACACTGACGCGTCGATATGCTGGCACAGCTGTTCATTTAGAACGGCGAGTCACTCTGAGTTCATTGACCACGCCAAAAGCAGGCGTACTCTTCGGTGTCGTCGAACCAGAACCGAAAATACACGCCATAGAGCGGGATGTTCAAGAGGAGCAGTATGCTTACAATTGCGATGTCCATCCTTGCGTTCCCTTCGCCTCCTCACCATGCGTCGATTATTTCGCCCTTTGCCTCAAACAACATCTTTGACGCCGAGCGCATAACTATGCGCGCACCTTAGTGCGGAAAAGCCTTCAGACTGCTTTGCCTAGTCCCTCGTCTGTTAATCCTTGCTTAACCACTTGGCGCACTCGCTCGGCAATCTGAATCGCTTTGCTCGCTTCCTCAAGACTAACATCATCGTCCTCTCCTGGATAGCGAGTCGTGATTGCAAAAGGAGTAAGTTCTTCGGCGTCACGGATTTGTTCTGTCCAAGTTGCAAATCGAGAACAGATGTCAAGCAGGTTGGAAATGTTATGGCTATACGGAAAATCGCACTTATGGAAAACAAGATAGGCTTTGAGATGCTTTTCAACGCACTGTTGCGCGTGATAAGCAATGAGGCGATATGGCGGATTATTCTGAATAGCTAAACCATGGCGTGCATACTGGAGGTCTTCGTCCGCGAACGCTAGCCACTTTTTGACTTTATTAAGTATCGGATCCTCAGCATCAGGAATCGGCATACAGGACTCTTCCTTCTAACCAGGCTGGACGGGCGATAGTACCAGGAATCTCTACATCGCGTTCAAACTCCTCTGGAGTAAGCAGAACAATATCCCGTCCGATTTCCATTCCCCGAAGTGCACGATCCATTGCGACTATCATATTGCGCCGTTTACCCTGCAACGAAGCTACAACAAGAAAATCGTAATCACTCCGCGCGTCCGCGCGACCGCGTGCCCGAGAGCCAAAAAGAATAATCTTGTTCAGTTTGAAGTTGGTTACAAGACGTCTTGTTACTTCCAATAGGATTTGCTCTTCGCTCATAGGATGCTCACGCTCTGTCTGACGACTAAGCTTTTCTTGCTCTAATCTACAATCCGAAATTCACAATCTCAATACACTTCCCCCTTCGCCCCCCGCGTCATCAAGTCATAGGTTGACTGCTTCGGGTCTTTTTCTTCAAACAGCATCTTGTACACCTCGGCGCAGATGGGTACTTCAACGCCGACCTTCTTCGCAAGCTCGTTGGCCGATTTTGTCGTTTCGACTCCCTCGGCGACCATCACCATCTCGGCAAGAACGTCGCGAAGTTTCCTTCCTTTCCCGATCTCAACACCAACATAGCGGTTGCGACTGTGACGGCTCATGCACGTCACCATCAAGTCGCCGATGCCCGACAACCCGGCGAACGTTTGTACATGCGCGCCAAGCGCAACCCCGATGCGCGTGATCTCGGCGATGCCGCGAGTCATCAGCGCGGCTTTCGTATTGTCGCCGAGGTCTGCCCCGTCAACAATTCCCGCGGCGATGGCAATGACGTTCTTCAGAGAGCCGCCGATCTCTACACCTTTGAGGTCGGTACTCGCGTACACGCGAAAGTAGGGCGTCATAAATGTTCTCTGCACGAGCTTCGCAGTCTCAAGGCTTGTCGATGCGGCGACAACTGTCGTTGGGACCTTGCGACTCACTTCTTCGGCATGACTCGGACCCGACAGCGTTGCAATGCTACCTGGCGGAACATGCGGTAACGTATCATGCAACACTTGCGACATCGTCATCAGCGTGCCGACTTCGATTCCTTTCGCGACGTTCACAATCGTAAGGCGATCAGACGGCAGATGATGCAAGCGCACCATTACGCTTCGCACAAATTGCGACGGAGTCGCAGTGACAATCATCTCACAACCATCAACGGCTTCATCCAGGTTGCTGGTTGCATTGATCTCTTCGGGAATGGCCACGCCGGGGAGGAATGATGGATTCTCTCGCTTGAGCAGAATGTCGTCCGTGTACTGATTGTCGTGAGACCAGAGAGTGACGTAATGGCTGTTGCCGGTGAGAATGATGGAGAGAGCAGTTCCCCAACTCCCGGCTCCGAGTACGGCGATGCGCATAAGAATAATTCGGTGAATCTACGAAAGGGAAAGCATGAGACTCTCCCGGAGGAGAATACGTTATCCTTTACTGAAGAGCGGAATTCGTTGCATGCGGTTTTCAGTGCCTCTCACCAAGCGCTTGATGTTTGTCCGATGCGTGTAGATGATCATCAGCGCAATGCCGACACTGAACCAGATAAGCGTATGATAGCTTTGAATATCGACCATGAAAACATTTTCCCGCAAAAA
>JACRFA010000171.1 GCA_016218065.1 Ignavibacteriota bacterium
CGATTTGACGCCGGATGAAATCAAGCGTATCTCCGAAAAGCTCGGCATCAAAGATTCCGTCATGCTTGGCTCTAGCGGCGTTCTGAACAATCGGTCGCTGCATTTCAAGAATGAGCCGGCCCGGCACAAACTGCTCGACATGATGGGCGACCTCGCGCTGATCGGCGTTCCGTTCAAAGCGCAGATTCTCGCCGCGCGTCCCGGACACGCGAGCAACATCGAGTTCGCCCGCATCATTCGCAAGCTCTACCAGCAGAAGAAGCTCGTCAAGAAATTCCAGCACGAACGGAAGGAAGGCGTTGTCTTCGACATCAATGCGATACAAAAAATCCTCCCTCATCGTTATCCGTTCCTTCTGATCGACAAGATCATCGAGTTCAAAATGGATGAACGCATCGTCGGCGTCAAGAACGTGACGATCAACGAGCCGTTCTTCATCGGACATTTCCCCGGCCAGCCGGTGATGCCAGGCGTTTTGATTATTGAAGCGATGGCGCAGACGGGCGGCATTCTACTGCTGAACGGCGTCGAAAATCCCGGCGACAAGCTCGTCTTCTTTATGTCGATCAACAACGCGAAGTTCCGCAAGCCCGTGATGCCCGGCGACCAGGTGGTGTTCGAGTTGTCCATGGTCAGTCGCAAGAGCCGCATCTGCCAGATGAGCGGCAAGGCGTTTGTCGATGGCAATCTTGTTGCTGAAGCGGACATGATGGCGTCGATCGTTGACCGGCAGGATAAGAGCTCGGGAAACGGAAGCGCCGCGACTGTGGGCGCAACACCGCAAACAAAACCGGCATTCAACTAAACACCGGCTCGCAACGTGTGTGTTGTGAGCCGAATTTCTTGAACCATCCAAGAATCACTTCATGGCTACGAACATAGATCCTCGCGCTGCTGTCAGCGCGAAAGCTGAACTCGGAAATGATGTTACTATCGGACCTTTCACCATCGTTGAAGCGGGAGCAGTTATCGGTGACCGGACGAAAATTCATGGCAATGCACTTATCGGCGCCGGCGCGCGCATTGGCAAAGACAACATCATTCACCACGGCGCGATCATCGGACACGAACCGCAAGACTTGAAGTACCGGAACGAGCCTACCACCTGCGAGCTTGGCGACCGCAACGTTATCCGCGAGTACACCACGCTGCATCGGGCAACGACCGAGACGATGCGGACGATCATCGGCAACGACAACTTGTTGATGGGCTATGTGCACATTGCCCACGATTGCCGGCTCGGCAACAACATCATCATGTCCAACGCCGCAATGCTTGCGGGTCACGTACATGTCGATGATTTTGCGATCATCGGAGGCGTTACACCCGTGCACCAGTTCACGCACATTGGCGCGCACGTGATGATCGGCGGCGGACTGCGTGTGCCGAAAGATGTACCGCCGTATATTCGCGCCGCGGGCGAGCCGCTCGTCTTTGCAGGATTGAACTCCGTCGGACTTCGTCGGCGTGGATTTTCACGCGAGACGATTGCTGCGCTCGATAAGACTTACACACTCTTGTACAACTCCGGCTTGAACGTTTCGCAAGCCATAGCAAAGATCAAAGATGACGCTGAGCTGATGAAGAGTCCCGAAGTGCAGAAGGTTGTGCAGTTCGTTGCAGAGAGCAAGCGGGGAATTATCACGCGGCAACGCGAGTTACATTGAGAGAACCATCTGACAACGATGTGGCAGTTCATTGACACAGGCGAGAACACCG
This sequence comes from Ignavibacteriota bacterium, assembly GCA_016218065.1. GTDB lineage: Bacteria > Bacteroidota > Ignavibacteria > UBA10030 > UBA6906 > CAADGV01. The sequence continues at coordinate 1,720 of JACRFA010000171.1, forward strand.
GCGCATTCAACATGGAGTTTGATGAGTCGCTTGCGCGCCGCTTGCTTACAGGGCAGGGCGAGCCGACCGTTCGCTTCTTCACCTGGAAGCCCTGGGCGATCTCGCTCGGCTTCAATCAAGATGAGAACGCCATTGATACTGCGCGCTGCGCGCTCGACGGCATCGGTGTCGTGAGACGACCGACCGGCGGCCGCGCTGTGCTGCATGCCGAAGAACTGACCTACAGCGTCGCCATGCATTCCAAAGGAAAGAGCGTTCTCGAAATCTACAATCAGATCAGCAAGGCGCTCGTACTGGGACTCCGCCTCTTCGGAGTGAACGCAACGCTCAGCCGATCCCAACCCGATCTCCGCGAACATTACAAGAATCCCTCATCGATTCCCTGCTTCACTGCCTCTGCCCGATACGAAATCGAGTGGCGCGGCAGAAAGCTTGTCGGCAGTGCACAGCGGCGGTTCCGTCGCCACGAATCCGGCGAGGAGGTTGTGTTGCAGCATGGCTCGATTCTCATCGGGCCTGCGCATCGCGGGCTTCCGAACTATCTCGTCCTGCGGGATGATATCATACGCGATAAACTGACGGCTGAGCTTCTGAGCAAAACGGTTGAGCTGTCGGATATCAAGCAGTCTGCCGTCAACCGCACCGAACTTGCCTCTTGTCTCAAACGAGGCTTTGAAGAAGAATGGAATATCGTCTTTGATGTTCAACCGTCAACCGCGAAAGTGCAGGAGGCGACTAATGGCTAAAGCTACGAAGTCCGCGTTCACGCAAAAGCCGCGTGTAGTTACGACAAAGACAGTGATCGACATGAAGCGCAACCGCGAGAAGATCACGATGCTGACGGGCTACGACTATCTTGTTGCGCAGTTGCTTGATCAGGTCGGCATCGATATCATTCTCGTCGGCGATTCGCTCTCCAATGTGGTGCAGGGAAATGTCACGACTCTTCCCGTGACGCTCGACGATATGATCTACCATGCGCATGCAGTGAAGCGAGCGGTGAAGAACGCTCTGATTGTCGTTGATATGCCCTTCATGTCGTACCAGAACAATGAAGAGGAAGCAGTCCGCAACGCCGGCCGCATCATGAAGGAGGTCGGTGCGGGCGCAGTGAAGCTGGAAGGTGGCTCGTACATCGCCGGCACAGTTTCGCATCTGGTGCAGATCGGTATTCCGGTGATGGGGCATCTCGGGCTGACGCCGCAATCGATCAACAAGTTTGGCACGTATGAAGTGCGGGCGACCGAAAAGCGGGAAGCTGATCAACTGCTCCGCGATGCGAAGATCCTGGCTGACGCCGGAGTGTTTGCCATTGTGCTCGAGAAAATCCCGACCGCACTGGCGAAGCGAGTCACGCAATCCATTCCGGTGCCGACCATCGGCATTGGGGCCGGACCACAGTGCGACGGGCAGGTTCTTGTTGTGTACGACATGCTTGGACTGACAGAAGAATTCAAGCCGCGCTTCGTGCGCCGCTACGCCGAGCTTGCCGAAACAATGCGCGGGGCATTCCGGCAGTACATTGATGACGTGAAGGGAAGAAAGTTTCCGTCGAGGGAAGAGAGTTACTGAGCAGAGGGGAGGGAAGAGAGCAGAGAGCTTTAAGCAAAGCGCTTTGAGTGTGTGTAGTAACCATCCATCTTCAATCTATCACCAATTTCCGGGAGGAGATATGTTCAGATTCGAAAGGCTGGATGTTTGGAAGCGCTCTATTGAAAGCACCGATGTGCTCTTTGATCTAGCCGATGAGCTTGAAGAGAAGCGAAAGTACAGATTCGCTGAACAATTGCGCGGCGCAGTTCTTTCTGTCAGCAACAACATTGCAGAAGGCTCAGGAAGTTGTTCGAACAACGAATTCAAACAGTTCCTCAATTATTCGCATCGGTCAGTTTTTGAGACGGCAAATATGGTTGTCATCTGCAATCGCAGGAAGTACATTGACGACGTTGAAAGAGTAAAGCATCTTGCCGAACTCGAGCAGATCAGCAAGATGATTGTTGGCTTTTCAAGATCATTGTAGAACGTAGGTTTCTTTGCTCTAAGCTCTATGCTCTACGCCCTACGCTCCAAGCACCCTGCTCATCATTAGGCTCTAGACTCATGACACAACTTCAAGTCCTCATCTGCAACGACGACGGAATCAACTCCGAAGGAATCTACGCACTCGCGATGGAGATCAGTAAGATTGCCGAGGTAACGGTCATCGCTCCAGCGACACAACAAAGCGCCGTCGGACATGCGATCACGGTCAACTATCCGCTGCGTGCTGTGCCGTTTCAGAAGAACAACTGTTTCTTCGGCTACGCCGTGGACGGAACGCCGGCCGACTGTGTGAAGCTTGGCGTAAAATTTTTGGTGAAGCAGAAACCCGATCTCGTCATCTCCGGCATCAACCACGGCTCGAACACAGCCATCAATATCATCTACTCGGGAACGGTCTCCGCGGCAACCGAAGGGACAATCCTCGGCATTCCGTCGATTGCTGTTTCACTGACGTCGTACACCGTTCTGGATTTTTCGTACGCGGCGAAATTCACCTCGCGGTTGGCGCTGCTCGTTGCCGAGCGCGGCCTGCCGAAGGGGACGCTGCTCAACGTGAATGTGCCGGCGGCGCCTGAAGACCAGATCAAAGGCGTGGTGGTGACGAAGCAAGGGATTTCAGTATGGGAAGACCGCTTCGACGCGCGACGCGATCCGGCAAACCGCGAGTACTATTGGCTCACCGGCGCGATGAACGTGCTCGACACCGAAGACGACTCCGATCAAATCGCCATAAAGAATAACTATGTGTCTGTTACGCCAGTGAAGTACGATCTGACCGACAAGGAACTGCTCGTGAAGATGAAGGAGTGGAACGTGGAGGGATTGAAATAGCTGATAACCGACAGTCAACACGTCGAGAAACATCAAGAGCCGAGTCTTACGATTCGGCTCTTGACGTTTGCACCTACTCCGCGTCTGATTCCGACTTTGGCGGCGTTCTCAGCACTTTGACAAAAAAGTACACTGTGAACGACGTGATGATACCCATCGTCGTGATCATCATAATCCAGGCGAGCGTTGTCATGCTGTCCTCCCGTTGACTGATCGGCGTTTGTATGCGAGGTACACGAGAGAGCAGATGCCGACGAAGACCGCTGTGAGCAGAATGCGCGCGCCGATGATGTAACTCAGTTGCGTTTCGAGTGCGGCGCGAGCAGCAGCATCTGTCGTTGCAGCAATTTGCTCGCGCAGTCCGCTGTTGAGCAATTGCCGGATGATCGAGCCATCATCGAGCGCCCAACCGTTACCGCTCATGAGACTGGCAAGAGCGCCCGACCAATCGCCGCCCTTCGGGGAGAAGATGGATCCGATGAACACCAACAGGAGAAACATCGGCGTTATCCATTTGATGATAAATTTGTAGAAGTCGGGGACTTTCATATCAGCTCCGCTCGTAATTTCTCTCCATCCCTTCTCCATCCCGAACACCCACGCAAACAACACCGACTCCGCTACTGCGAAGACAACAAGCGAGACAGTCCCCGCCCAATAATCATATTCGTTGAATACACCATAGCTGTAAAGAAACACTGTTGGCAATCCGAGGAGAAGCGTGATGAGGCCGAAGGTCCACGCCGATTTCTCGCGGCTCCAGCTGAACTCATCCTGCATGAATCCCATCCAGGGCGTTCCCATCGCGAGCGACGACGTGATGCCCGCGAAGAAAAGCAGCCCGAACCACGCGACGCCCGCCATCACAGCAAGGATCGGTCCCCAGTTTTCAAACAAGAACGGCATCGTCTGAAAGGCCATGCCGAAGCCCGCGTTCTGTTTCACCCAATCAAGTCCGAGGTAGCCCGCGGCGATGGGGATGACGATGAGGCTGCCGAGGCAGACTTCGACAAACTCGTTCATCCAACCGGCGGACATTGCGTTGAGCGCGACGTCGTCTTTCGCTTTCACATAAGCGGCGTAGCAGTGAATCGTGCCCATTCCGACCGAGAGCGTGAAGAAGATTTGTCCAGCGGCTGCGAGCCACACTTTCGGGTTGGTGAGCGAATCGAACTGAGGGTTCCACAAAAAGTTGATGCCGGCCCACGCGTTGGCGTCGGGATGCTCGGCTGATGCGCCCGAAGTTCCGAGCGTCACTCCTTTGATGGCGAGAAACAATCCGAACACGATGAGCAGCGGCATGCCAATCTTCGCCGTGCGTTCAACGCCACCGCTCAAACCACGCGACAAGATCCATGTGTTGAGAAAAAGACAAAGCAGATAGAACACCACCGCTTCGTAGGGGATGCCCGTTGTTGATGTCGTGATGTCGAGGTAGTTGAGAAAGAAGTTTGCGGTCTCGAGTTGCGTCAGCCCGCTGAACGAGCGCGCAAGCGAGTGATACACGTACGACATTGTCCACGACTCGATGTAGCAGTAGTACGCGGCAACCGCGAGGTTCGTCCAGATGCCGAAGACGCCGAAGTAC
>JACRFA010000172.1 GCA_016218065.1 Ignavibacteriota bacterium
ATGATGGATGATGGATGATGGATGATGGATGATGGATGATGGATGATGGATGATGGATGATGGATGATGGATGATGGATGATGGATGATGGATGATGGATGATGGATGATGGATGATGGATGAACGCATTCGATCAAAAAAGAAAATCCCGCGGCAGGCTGCCGCGGGATTTTACTTGGGTCGGGAAAACGCAACGACTACTTTCGGGCGCAAAGAAACTCAGACCAAACCACATGGCGGCGCATCGAGGAAGGGCGCTGCATTTTCCCTAGTCGTCTTCACCACTCATAACATCGCGCTGGTGAGAAAGTCGTGTAACGATAATTTCATTTTGCTGCGCTGGAATCTCAATCTGGTAGAACATCGGGGGGAAGGATATCGGATGACTGGGAGAAAATATGAAATCATATCGTGGATGCGGTGATGCCCCGCACCGAATCTCTCCAACTCTACCAGCATTTGAATTCCATCACCCATTTCGTTACAATGAGCCATGGAAACCGCCGGCCGACACACAGCAGACCTTTCACTCAATACAGACATCGTTCAAAAACTTCTCGTTGATTTCATCCGCGATGAAACGCACAACGCAGGCTTCACCAAAGGCGTGGTCGGGCTTTCGGGCGGAATCGACTCGACCGTCTCAGCATTTCTTGCCGCCAAAGCATTGGGCGCCGAAAACGTTCTCGGTGTTCTCATGCCTTACAAGCTGTCTCATGAATCGAGTCGAAGCGATGCTGAGAGGGTCGCCCGTCAACTCGGCATCAAAACCGAGTTGGTCGATATCACGCCGATGGTCGATGCTTACTTGCAATCGAGGAACGGAATCGACAACGTTCGTTCGGGCAACGTCATGGCGCGCCAACGGATGATTGTGTTGTATGACTTTTCGAGCCGTGAGAATGCGTTGGTGATCGGCACGAGTAACAAGACTGAGTTGTTCTTGGGCTACGGAACCCTGTTCGGCGACATGGCCTGTGCAATCAACCCGCTTGGGGATTTGTACAAGACTCAAGTCTGGCAACTCGCAGAAGCGCTCGGCGTTCCACAAAACCTCATCGACAAAAAGCCTTCAGCAGATTTATGGGAAGGTCAGACCGATGAAGGAGAGTTCGGCTTTACCTACAAGAAAGCAGATCATCTTCTCTACTCTATGATCGATGGGCGAAGGAGCATAACGGAGTTGAAGGAGATGGGATTCGAGCCGGAACTGATCGAACGCGTGAGACAGATGATCGTGAAGAGTCAGTTCAAACGGCGGCTCCCTCTGATTGCCAAAGTGTCGAACCGAACGGTGAATATCGATTTTCGATATCCGAGAGATTGGGGTATTTGAGTTTCAACCCTATGCCGCTTTTCCATGCGAAGGGAATGGTTCCGAGCATTACTGTCTGAAGAGTATTTGTGAGCGAAGAGATTCAGCACGGCGCACTCTACATTGTGAGCACTCCCATCGGGAATCTCGACGACATTTCTCTTCGCGCAATCAAGATTCTCAAAGGAGTTGACCTCGTTGCCGCCGAAGACACACGGAAGACGAAATTCCTTCTTGATCATCTCTCGATCTCGAAACCGCTCGTCAGTTACTATTCGTACAATGAAGCGAGGAGGGTGCCCGAGCTTGTCGATCAACTCAAGCAAGGAAAATCCATTGCCGTTGTCACGGACGCAGGAACGCCGGGGATTTCAGATCCCGCGTATCTTCTCATCAGAAATGCTATCGACCGTGGGATTTCCATCGTTCCGATTCCCGGCGCGAACGCAGCACTTGCAGCACTCGTTGCCAGCGGTCTCCCAACGGACAGGTTTGTCTTCGAGGGATTTCTTCCGGTCAAGAAAGGACGAAAGACAAAACTCGAAGCGCTCAAGAGCGAACATCGCACGATCATATTATACGAGTCTCCATTTCGCATCGAACGCACGCTGAACGACATTATTGAATATTGGGGAGATCGAAACATTGTGGTTGCCCGCGAGCTGACGAAGAAATTCGAAGAGTTCAAGCGAGGCAAAGTCACGGAGGTCCTCGCACAGATTGCTGCATCAACCCCCAAGGGGGAATTTGTTCTTGTCGTGGAAGGAACACACTGACCATCACACATTCCGTCGGACACAGCCATGCCGAACAACAACACATCATCTGATCTGCGACTGCACAAAACGTCGCATCCCGTCATCTACGAAATCAACATCCGCGTCTTGCTCAATGAACTTTCGGCCGCGAAAGGAAAGAGGATAACGCTCGACAAAATTCCTGACGAGCTTGTCAACGAATGGGCGAATCTCGGCATTGATGCCGTATGGCTCATGGGTGTTTGGGGGAGCGGTGCGATTGGCTTGCAGGAAGCGAAGAACCATCACGGGCTCCAGGAAGAATTCCGGCGCGTGTTGCCTGACGTAACCGATGACGACATTCAAAGCTCGCCGTATGCGGTACAATCATATTGTGTCGCTGATGCGCTGGGCGGAACGAGCGCGCTTCTCTCGCTTCGAAAGAAGCTTGCGAAGAAAGGAATCGGGTTGATTCTCGACTACGTACCGAACCACACTGCGCGTGATCACGAGTGGGTGTTCAATCATCCAGAGTACTACATTCATGGACATGACGGACAAGAAATCGAGAATCAGGTTCGCTACTTCCGGACCGAGACAGTGGGGGGAGAACAAACGCTTGCGTTCGGACGTGATCCCTATTTTCCCGGATGGACAGATACTGCAAAGTTGAATCCATGTCATCCCGAAACGCGAAAGGCCATGATCGAAACGCTGAAGGTGATCTCGACGATGTGCGACGGCGTTCGGTGCGACATGGCGATGCTCGTGTTGAATGAAGTGTTCCTCAAAACGTGGGAGGAGCAGTCGAAGGCAATTGATGTTGAACCGGTCGAGTCGGAGTTTTGGGCTGATGCGATCGCGGCAACACGCGCACTGAAGCCTGATTTTCTGTTCATTGCCGAGGCGTACTGGAACCTGGAGTGGCCGCTGCAGCAACTTGGCTTCAACTTTACCTACGACAAGACCCTCTATGATCGTTTGCTGAAAGAGGGCGCAAGTTCGGTTCGCCAACATCTGACTGCCGAGGGTTTGTATCAGACACGATCGGCGCGGTTTGTCGAGAACCACGACGAGCCGAGAGTCGCGCAGGCGCTCCCCAACGAGCCGTGGCACTTTGCCGCGGTGACCGTCGCCGCGACTGTGCCCGGCATGTTCTTGCTGCACGAAGGTCAGCTCGATGGAAGAAAAAAGAAACTGCCCGTCCAACTCGGGCGTCGCCCTTCTGAAGAAAAGAATAATGTGACGAGAACATTCTATGAAAAGCTTCTCTCGACCATCGACAATGACGTCATCAAGAAAGGCGAGTGGCAGCTTCTCAACGTGAGACCTGCCTGGAACGACAACTACTCATCTCAGAATATCATCGCGTACACATGGAAGAAAGGCGCCGACTTCTGGCTGATTGTTGTAAACTATGCACCGCTTAATTCTCAAGGATATGTAGAATTAGATTTTGAGAAGACGAAAAGCACGTCGTTGGAATTTCGCGATCTGATCGGGCCGGCAGTTTACGTTCGGAATGCCGATGGCGTTCGATCGAAGGGAATGTATTTCGATCTGCCGGGATATGGGATGCACGTCTTTGATGTGCG
>JACRFA010000019.1 GCA_016218065.1 Ignavibacteriota bacterium
AAGGAAGAGGTTACGCCTGATTGTGCGATTTTGACCTGCGATGTTAAGATTGCATAAAGCGATTGCATAGCCAGATCACTCAAGAAAAATTTTTCCCGGATTCAAAATGTTGTTCGGGTCGAATGTCCGCTTGATCTCTCTCATCAACTTCAGCTCGACGCCGGAAAGCGCAATGGGCAAGTACGATTTTTGCGAGTACCCGATGCCGTGTTCGCCGGAGATTGTGCCGCCAAGCGACACCGTGAGATGAAATATTTCGCGCACCGCCGAATCGACGTGTGAGTTCCACTCTTCGTCAGTCAGCTTGTCCTTGAGAATGTTGACGTGCACGTTGCCGTCGCCCGCGTGGCCGTAGCAGATCGATGTGATGCCGTATCGTGCACAAATTTCTTTTACGCCTTTGATGAGTTGTGGAAGATTTGCCCGCGGGATAACGGTGTCTTCTTCTTTGTATGTTGAAACAGATTTCACCGCTTCTCCCATGCCGCGCCGCAACGCCCACACATCTTCCACTTTCTGTCTGTCCTCGGCGAGCAGAACGTCGATGGCATTGTGTGCAGATACGACCTCAGCAATCTTCTCGATCTCGGCTTGCAGTGTCTCTTCATAGTTGCCATCGACCTCGATCAACAACTGGGCCGCCGCGTCGCTGTTCGGGAATTTTTTCCCCTGGCGCTCTTCGGCGACTTTGACGGCAGCGCGTTCGAGGAACTCGCACGCAGACGGCGTAATGCCGCTCGCGAAAATGCTTGCGACAGCCGCGGCGGCGTCCTCCAACGTATCGAACTGCACGAGCACAACCTTCCGCATCTTTGGAAGAGGAATGAGTTTGAAGATGATCTTGGTGATGATTGCCAGCGTTCCCTCGCTTCCCACGATCAACTGTGAGAGGTTATACCCAGAAACATTCTTCAATACTCGTCCGCCCGCGTTGATGATCTCGCCCGTCGGCAGCACGGCTTCGAGTCCGAGCACGTAGTCCTTCGTCACGCCATACTTTACAGCACGCGGTCCGCCGGAACACTCTGCGAGATTGCCGCCAAGAAATGAGCTGCCGCGTGATGCGGGGTCGGGCGGATAGTACAGTCCTCGCTTCTCACACTCCTCCTGAAATACTTGCGTGATCACTCCCGGCTCAACGATAGCCTGACAATTCTTCTCATCGATTTCAATGATGCGTTTAAACTTCTCCATCGAGAGCACGATGCCGCCGTGCACGGGCAGCGCGCCGCCCGAAAGTCCCGTGCCCCCGCCGCGTGGTGTTACCGGTACACGATGCTCGTTCGCGAGCTTCATGATATCGGAGACCTGCTGTGTGGTCGATGGCTTGACAACAATGTCGGGTGGGAAGGAGAGATCTTCTGTTTCATCTTGTCCGTAAACGGATTTCGCTTCGTCGTCGAGAAGAAGATTCTCGTTGCCGACAATGGCAGCGAGTTGTGCTGCAAGTACCGCAGCTGTTTGAGAATTGATCATAAGCCAGTAGAGGTTGATACGATTTTTCGGAATGAATATAAGAAGATTCGGGAAGATCAAAAAAACGATTCCCCGGAAAGGAGGAGACGTGTCAAAGATCCTCGCTTGAGAGAAGCAGCGACTCAGTTCTGCTGCAACTGAGCGGCGCTTAGCTCAGGCGCTTTCACCGACGGCGGATCGTATCCGACTACCGAGCCGGCGCGGATGCGCGCAAGATACGGCGAGACCGTTGCGCCGGGCAACGTCCGGACGTTGTCCTCGATCTTGATCATTCCAATGCCTGTGCCCGCGCCGATCGTGCAGTTGGATCCGATCTCGATCAGTCCGTAGCGGAATTTGCCGCAGCCTTCATACGCGTGACATGTGAGACGCGTGAACGCTCCGAGCAGCGTGTTGTCGCCGATGAAGATCAGTTCAGGACGGAAATGGTCGAGCCATGTCATCTGCATGATCTCGACATTCCTCCCGATATGACATCCCATCCACCGATACCATTTGTTTTTGAACGGCGTACCTTTCATGAAGAACGACATCCCCACCTGAAAAAGCACAAGCGCCTTTCTCCGGCCAGGCAGATTGATTTGACGCCAGTTGATTGCGTTCGGCTCTTCGGGCGCGCCTAGTCCGGAGAATGTGTAGTGACGCGCAGGCGATGCGAGAAATTTTTCGAGCGCAACGTTGCCATCAGCCGTTCGCGGATCGAGTGTGCTGATATCGACGCCTTTGCCATTGGCAGTCTTGCTGATGTACACCGTGCGGCCGCGTTTGCGAGCGAGCTTGAGCGCGCGGCCGATCATGTCGGTTGTTACTGCGCGCATGACGTCTTCTGGAGTTCTGGCGGGCATGTGTTTGCTTGTTGATTGTGCGTGAAGAGGAGGAGAGCGAACTCTCTGCGTCACCTTACGCAGAAATCGTTGGAATATCAAGGTGTGTTCGGGCGATGCCCCTCTCCCTCCGAAGAGGGGCATTCCGTCAAATCAATTCTGCAGGAAGTACCAGCGTAGGAAGAAGAGCACGTCGGTGCTCCACAAATGCCTCTTCCGTTCGTATTTTGTTGTGTAGATGGATGTCTGCGGCGGAGTGTATGTTTGCGTCATATCCGGATTGCCGAACGAAGTGTAATTGAATTGAAATTCACCGCCAACGCTCAGTTGGCTTACAGGAAAGAACTCGGCGCCGCACGCCGCGCCGATAACAAAGTCTGTTTCCTTAGTCTCGGATCTGAACTTGACAGGATTCGTTCCACCGTAGAAATCCGAATTCTCATATTCCGTCGAAAGAAAGCTAACTCCGAGTCGCGGCCCAATATAAACGTCGAAGGAAGGCGAATGAGGAATGACATAGTATCCGCTTAGGCCGACGAAGACGGAAGAGTAGTTTCTTATCCCTGTCACAGGTCTCGACGTGGGGTTGGTCGACGAAGTGACGGTCTCATTGCCGGATGAAGAAAAGCCAAATGCCGGTTCAAGACGAAACCGCTCGTTGACGTGGATGGGAACGTAGAATGATATTGGTGTTTGCACAGGGATGTTCGATTCGACGTACATTCCTCCCCCGTAATAGTAATAGTAGTCATATGCGACTTGTTGGATTCGCGAGGGATTGAGGCTTATTCCGAAACCCAGTCGATTTTGGTCTTGACCGAACGACTCTAATGCACAAGCAATTGTGAGGACAGCGAACAGAACAGCAGTCATGCGCTTCATGTTTTTCTCCTTATCGAGTATGCGCTTGATGTTTGTATTGTGCGATGCGAAACAAACGCAACGAATGCGTCGGATCGCGAACTCGCAAGTTGAGTTGTGTTTTGGATTTGTGCCGATCCAATCAGAACTTTGTACTGGGACAGTAGATTTGTTCGAGTTGGATGCGGCACTGCGCTCTTTGTTGTATCAAAGGATATAATTGTAGGGGCGCAGTAGAACAGTTGTGTCCGCCAGATTAGGAGGGTGCGGACGTTTGATGGTGGAGTAAATCTATCAAACGCATTGCAAAAAATCAATCTGAAATGTGCGCAAGGAGGGCGACCGCGTCTGCCGCGATGTAGCCCGTCTCGCTTCGCGGCACTGAGTGCAGCTTGGACGTGGAACACCAGCATGCAGCCCCATAAAAAAGCAAGTCACATCCGATCAACACATCGAGATGAAACCGCGATAACGCGACTTCATCGCGCCGGTTTGCGCGGCAGTTTCTCGTCGCGCATTGCCGCGTTGTACGCGAAGATCGCCATGATGATCGCGCTCTGCTGCAAGTCTTCAGGCACGAGTCGGTCGTACACGTCCATCGTGGAGTGATGCGTGAGCGTGTTGTATTCAAGATTGTCTTGAATGAACTGGAACGCGGGCAGACCAACCTGATCGAACGGCACATGATCGGTGGAACCTGTGTTCATCAGCGTGAGAGTCTGCGCAGACGGATCGCCGATGGCGGTGAGCCAGCGACGAAAGATCGGACGAACCGCTTCGTTGCCCTGCATGTACACGCCGCGGAATCGTCCCGCTCCGTTGTCGTCGTTGAAGTATGCCGAAAATTTTTCGGCAGCGGGCTTGAGCGCGATTGTGCGAAGACTATCGGCTGAACGCTGACCAAAATGTTGCCGCACATACGCCTCCGAACCATAGATGCCCTGCTCTTCTCCGCTCCACAACCCGACACGTATTGTTCGCCGCGGTTTCAGTCCGAGTCTCTGAAGGATTCTGACAGCCTCAAGACACGCGGCAACGCCGGTGGCATTATCGGTTGCGCCTGTTCCGCCGTGCCACGAATCGAGATGCGCTCCGATCATCACAACTTCATCGGCGAGATCGGTTCCGGCAATTTCGGCAATCACGTTGTGCGCCGAGTCGGCGCGGTGGTAGGCAACGTCGAGATTCATTTCGAGTCGCACACGAAGGTTGCGCTGGACGAGTCGCGCCAAACGATTGTAGTGTTCAGTCGAGACAGCGACTTGTGGAAGGAACTTCGACGCTTTCGCATCCCAGACTCGCGGCCTTCGCGCCATTGGCGTATCAGGATGGATAATAGCAGAAGCCTGCTGGACAAAGATGTTTCCCGCGTCGCCGCGATTGGAGGTGAGAATTGCATGCGCGCCTTCGTCGAGCGCCAACTTAAGCTTCTTGTACTCAACGAGTCCGCGAGCTTTGTCTTCGGGTCCCGCAGTGAATCTCCGGCGACCGCGGGGGCTGGGCATGTCGGAGTTTGCCATGGAGAGCAAGAGAGTGTCTTCTCTGCGCGTTGCCCGGGGTTCAAACTCCGGCCTGAGTGCTCGCGGTTCGCCCATCAACACAAATGCTCCTTTCAGCTTTCCTCGGAACGTCGCGAGAGCGCTATCCGTTTGTGCGTCGAAGTAAACCACATCGCCTTCGACATTTCCTTTCGTCGATGGCGACCACGCTTTTGGAAAAGAGAACAGCGGAAAAACGTCCGGCTCAGTCACGGTCGCCGAGTAATCTTTGAGCGACCAACTTCTGCCGAAGGGTCCCCACGCTTCGAGATGAACATTGGACAATCCCCACGCCGACATCTTCAGCATTGTCCAACGCGCCGCCTTCATGTACTGAGGCGACCCGGTAAGCCGCGGGCCACACACTTCTGTAAGATATTGGGCAAGCTCCATGACTTCAGAGTTCTGCGTTCCTTCATTCCAGATTTTTCTGATGGCCGTCGTATCGATTTCGTCGCCGACCCTAATCTGGCCGAAGCCCAAGCCGACAAACGCGAAGCAGATTACGAGTTCAGCAAAAAGTTTCTTCATCGTAGCCTCTTAACAATGATGGTGTGAAATATTCTTCAGAACACTCGCAGAAGTTTCAACGACATCAGAACGATGGAAATAACCATGATCACGCGGAGCACCCTTTCCAGGCGCTTGATGAATGCAGTCGTTGCAAGCCAGTGACCAATCATATATCCAACGAGCAATGCCAGCGACGCACTCCACTCGACATTATCAGTCCAAAGAAAAATCAGCGAGGTGGGGAAGAGGTAGGCGAACACGACGGAGATCTTGTGAATGCTTTTCTTTATCTCGTCGGAGTGGAAAAGAGCGGAGAGCGCGATCATCAAGAAAAGGCCGACGCCGGATTGAATGAAACCTCCGTAGAACCCGATAGCAAACATCGAAACGACGACAGCCCAGATCGGCGGAGCGCCCGACGCAAACGGAGCGAGATCGTCGGTGGGCTGCATGTACATCGAGATCGCAACGACGAGCAACGACACACCGAGCGCGGCGTTGAACGTCTGGTCGCTGATCATGAGCGCGCCGAAGGCGCCGAGGATCGCGCCGGCGACAGCAAATAAAGCCATCCAAACACTTTTCTTGAACTCCACTCGGTCGCGGTTGTAGAACGTCTTCAGCGCGAAGAGATTCAGGACGAAGAGCGCGAGTCGGTTCGTTCCATTTGCGACTGCGCTGGGAAGCCCGAGCAGAATCAGCGCGGGCAGCGCAAGTATCGAACCTCCTTCAGCAAATACGTTGGCAACGCCTGAAAGCAGTCCGATGAGAATGATCAGGAGGAGATCGTTCAGTTCAGTCAAGTGTGCAGTCCAAGTATTTGTGACATGAGGTGTCTGATCGGCTGTCGATTTAACTCGATAATGATTTGGGCCATCACTTGAATCAGAAGAACCTTCGTGCACCTTCGTGCCTGCACGCCGAAGTGCCGGGTTTCGGCACGCCCGCCTGCCGGAGCAAAGCGGCGGGCAGGCAGGCGCGTTCTTCGTGGATCGTATCTTTCTTTTTCAACACGGTTAGACATTGAACCCGTATATCTCACGCAGAAGTCTTGCCGTGGTGTCGCTGACCTCAAGCGCGCCCAACTCGTGAGCAGATATCCATCGTGCGTCGAGTGCGTCATCATTTGCGACGGGGTCTCCGCTAATGTAGTCGGCTGCGAGATCCACTATCACGTAATGAAATCGGATGGCGCCGGCAGCATCACGGTCAACGACATCAAATGTGTAGACGGGCTTCGATGCGCGAATGACGACGCCTGTCTCTTCAAGTATCTCCCTCTCGGCCGCCACCTGCAATGTTTCGCCAAGCTCCAGTCGCCCGCCGGGAATAGACCACTTACCCTGCGACGGCGGACGACTGCGTTTCACAAGCAGCACTTTCTGATCCTTGAACACCACCGCGCCAACACCTATTTGAGGAGAAAGGATAGGAGTAAGGTTCGTCATTCCATTGGTAAAAAATAATAGGGGCAGATAGCATCTGCCCCATGAGGAGTCTACAATGTTAATCTTCTTCCTTCGCCCGGAGAGAATCCCACGTGATGTACGCGAAGAGTGCGATGAACATGACCAAGCCGAGAATTTCTGCGTTGTGCGATTCAGCCCATGCTTTTAGATGCCAGTTCTCATAGCCGAACCTCGTTCTCTCTTGTTGATCGATAAACTTCAGGAAGGCATTGAGGACACCGAAGAGGGATCCTCCCGCAATAAAGCCCGAAGCAATCAATGTTCCGCGTTGGAAGCGTGCGTTGTTTAGCTTTTCGTTCTTCGTTCGGCTCGTGACAAACCATGCAACAATTCCGCCGAAGAGCAACGGCGTGTTCAGTTCCTGCGGAATGTACATGCCGAGCGCAAACGCAAGAGGTGAGACGCCAATCATAACCAGTATGAGCGACATGCACGCGCCAACCAAATACAACACCCACGGAGCCGGAGTGTTCGACATAAGTGGTTGAATGACTGCCGCCATCGCGTTTGCCTGCGGCGCAACCATCGCATTCGGTCCTGTGAAACCGTATGTTTGGTTGAGGATGTAAATCACGCCGCCAACTGTTGCCGCCGAAACGATTATGCCGAGGAATTTCCACGACTCTTGCTTTTTCGGCGTCGAGCCTATCCAATATCCGATTTTGAGATCGGTGATGAAGCCGCCCGCCATGGAGAGCGCCGTGCACACCACGCCGCCAATCAAGAGCGCGCTAATCATTCCTTGGGTTCCTGAAAGTCCGGCGCGCACTAAAATGAACGATGAGAGAATCAATGTCATGAGCGTCATTCCCGAAATGGGATTCGTGCCGACAATGGCGATGGCATTTGCCGCAACTGTTGTGAAGAGGAACGAAATGATGAGCACAATCGCCAGGCCGATGATTGCATGATAAAGATTGAAGACCACGCCGGTGTAGAAGAAAACAAAAATCAGAACAGCGCTAAGAAGAATAAGCATGACCACCAACGACATTCGTAAATCGGTTTGCCATCTAACTTGATTATTGCCGCCATTCGTCTTCTTGCTCAGGATTTCACTTGCAGCAAGTTTGAACGCTCCGCCAATAATCTTCGACGAACGGATGATGCCGATGATGCCCGCCATCGCAATGCCGCCGATGCCGATGGGACGAACATAGAATTTGAAAATGTCTTCCGCACTCATTGCGGAAATAAGTTGCGTCGCTGTTGCACCGAGCGGTGCGGTAAGTCCGCTTCCCACTTCATACACAAGGGGAATGAGAACGAACCATGAGAGGAACGAACCCGCCGCAATGATCGCCGAATATTTCAATCCAACAATGTAGCCCAAGCCGAACACCATCGCCGAGACGTTCATCTTGAACACAATCTTCAGTTTGTCCGCCACCGCGACGCCGCTTTCCACCATGCGCGATGAAATGACTTCCGCCCATGTGCCGAACGCACTGTACAGAAAATCAAAAACACCGCCAATGAGCCCGGAGACCACGAGCACACCCGCTTGCTTTCCTCCCTTTTCTCCGGCTACAAGGATTTCCGTCGTTGCCGTAGCTTCGGGGAAGGGGAATTTCCCGTGCATGTCTTTTACAAAATATTTTCTAAACGGAATCAGAAAGAGCACGCCGAGGAATCCGCCGAAAGCTGATGCAAAGAAAATCTTGAAAAAGTCAACCGGGAGATTGAGAATGTACAGAGCCGGAATCACGAAGATTGCGCCGGCGACAATTACGCCCGAGCTTGCGCCGATGGATTGAATAATCACGTTCTGTCCGAGAGCGTTTTTCTTTTTAGCAAGAGTTGAAAGTCCGACCGCAAGAATTGCGATCGGGATTGCAGCCTCGAACACCTGTCCGATTTTCAATCCTGAGTATGCTGCAGCGGCGGAGAACAGGATTGCCATCACCACACCCCAGATCACCGAGTACGGCGTGACTTCAGGATAGGGCGCAACCGGATCGATGATCGGGCGGTATTCTTCGCCCGGCTTCAGTTCTTTGTACGCGTTCTCAGGTAAGCCGCTTGTTGTTGTACCTTGATGTTCCATATATCATCCTGATTAAATGCTTAAAGTAGGTGATGGGTGGGAGACGAGTCCCCGGAGTGTTATGCGAAGGTTACGCTGACATAATAATCAAACTTTGGTGAAGCGTCAAACACGGAGAAGGAATTTGTGGTTCCTCGCCGCGCGGTCGTCATGTCGATCGAGCGGTGCAATCCTCCGGCGGTCTCGCGTTCGCATACTCGGCGAGGTCCAACTCACGGTGTTGCGTGCTGGTCAAGCGGGACAGTCTGCGACGCATTTTTCGCCGTCCTTCCAACGACCTCCAGACACTCTCGTCCAGATTATGCTGCCGAATCAATCGAAGCAGATCGTGATGTGTGTTTGTTGACGCAACGGCAAATGTGTAATGTGACATACGCTCTATTTTTTCTTCCTCCGTGCATTGTACACTGCTTTCGGCTCTCCGACAAACCCCATCGGCGCCTTTGGTTTTTTCTCCTCAAGTTGTCGCGCTTCGTCGATGATGCCGTAGATAACGTTCATGTCCTGCCTAAGCTCGCCAAATCCGTATTCCAACTGCGTGACGCGGTGGCTCAAGTCCCTGTCATGAATCACCGCCTGCTGAACGGCCGTGAACGTCCGCATGATCTGCTTCAGTGTTTCGATGGCGCGCTCGCTTCGCAGTACACTCGCCGTCATGGCGATGCCGTTGTACGTAAAGGCATAATGATTGTATCGCCTTCCTCCCCAACTTGAGGTCACAGTTTGTGACCTCAAGTTTTCCTCTTCGTCGTCGGTCAGTCGAAACATGAAATCGGGCGGAAACCGCTCTTTGTTCCGTTTGACCGATTGGAGCAGAACTTTCGGTGAAACTTCATACAGCGCGGCAAGATCTGTGTCGAGTATGACGAACACTCCGCGGATTAGGTGAATCCTGCTGCGGATGTACGTTGTCGGGATTTTCGTTCTTCGTTTTTTTTTGCTCATGCGTCATGCTGATTTCTCAGCCCAGATTTGTGGAAGGATGACAACAGTTTCTACCGATTTTTCCATTCCCCACACAGAGAGCCACTCAGTCTTTCCATGATAATTCTGTCCGCCGGTAAAGATGTTGGGAGTCGGCAGACCTTTCTCCGTCAAGCGTGATCCGTCGGTGCCGCCGCGAATCGGCTGCCAGATTGGATCGAGGCCGGCGCGCCTTGTCGCTTCCCACAAGTACGCAAGGCCCGGCGTATCATCGCCCATGTAGTCTTTCATGTTCCTGTACTGCTCGATGATATTCAGGTCGATCTTTGCTTTCGGATGAAGCGGCTGCACGTCGGCAATGATGGCTTCGAGCTTCTTCTTCAAGACTTCGAGCCCGGGCGTTTTGAAATCACGCAACAAGATCTTCAACTCGGACTTCGCTTCTTCGCCGCTCAGAATGTGGGGATGGATGTAGGGTTCATATCCTTCGGTAGTTTCCGGCGACTGATCTTTCGGGAAACGCGCAATGATATCGGCGATGCACTTGATGGAGTTGACCATGATGTTCTTCGCGCTGCCCGGATGGATGTTGCGTCCGTGAACCGTGATGATCGCGTAATTTGCGCTGAAGGTTTCTTTGTTCAATTCGCCCGGCGTGTCGCCATCGACTGTGTAGGCGAATTTACATCCGAACTTTTCGAGATCGAAGTACTTTGTTCCCGCGCCAACTTCTTCATCGGGCGTGAAGCAGATGCGAACATCGCCGTGCAAGATGTCCGGATTGTTCACGAGAGTTTGCGCCGCGGTCATGATGATTGCCACGCCCGCCTTGTCGTCGGCGCCGAGGAGCGTCGTGCCATCGGTGGTGACGATCGTCTTGCCGATGTTATGCTTGAGTTCAGGATTCTCGGCCACACTAATGACGACTGTGTTGTCGGCGGGGAGGACAAGATCGCCGCCTTTGTACGTGATGACTTGCGGCTTCACGTCTTTGCCGCTTGCCGATGGCGAGGTATCGACGTGCGCTACGAAGCCAATACGCGGAACTTTGCCGAAAGCTTTGTGAGATGGTGGAATGTTTGATGGCACTGTCGCGATGACGTAGCCGTGCTGGTCGATTGCAGCGTCGTTCAACCCCATCTCCTTCAGTTCCTTCAAGAGCATGTTGAGCAAATCGAATTGCTTCTGTGTGCTTGGATATGTTGTCGAGTTTTCATCCGACTGCGTGTCGATCTTTGCGTAGCGGATGAACCTGTCTAATGCCGATTCCATAGTCGTGCCTCAATGAGTGATGGATGAATGAAAAAATATTCGTGATTAAGTAAGAATGGTGATGCGATCAGGTTAGGTCTGATGATGGATGAAAATGCTCTCGAAATTTTTCCGGAACATCGACCAACTTCTTCTGTTCGTAGTCATAGAAAACGATGCCCGTCTTTGCCCGGGCGACTTCAACTGTGCGTGACTCAGTATTGCCGATTTGCGTGTCCCTTGTAACTCTGTAAAAAAGGTCGCAACCAAATCGATGAAAGTCAATAACAGAGATGTGAAAATGTAGAATGTCATTATAGAATGCCTCTGACTTGTACACGATAGCAGCGTCATTCATAATAATGGCGACTCCCTCGATGTTCTTTTCGGTGTAGCCGTGGCTGGCAAGCAGCCGAACCCGAGCTTCGTGCAGAAGAGAAAGGAGCGAGTCATTCCCCAGGTGGCCGCCATAGTTGAGATCAGTGACGCGTACGGGAATGCTCGTCGAGAAATGAATGGTCGAAGGGAGTTCGAGTTTGATGCGTGCCATCAGCCGGGCGCCGGATTTTTGGTGGCTTGAGAGGCTGTCAATAGCAGGAGTATCGTTCCGAGGAGAATGATCACGTCGGCGAAATTGAAGATTGCTGTTCTGAGATTGTCGATGCCGATGTTAAGGAAATCAATCACGTGCCCGTCATACAGTACACGGTCGATCAGATTGCTGAAGCCTCCCCCAACAATCAATGTCAACGCGATGATCTGAAGGGGCGTGATGGATTTGCTGAACACGGTGAACAGTAGAATGCCGCCGAGCATCACTGCAACGAACACCGTAAGGAACCAGAAGCGCACTTCGGGCGGCAGCTCTGCGCCGAGACTCATCATCCCGCCGGGATTCTCCGCATACTGAATTCTCAGAAAGTCATTGAAGTAGGAGATCGTGACATCGAAGTCGAGCGACGACCGCGCAATATGTTTCGTCGTCTGATCGCATCCGATGCATGTGACCAGCATGATGCCGACGAGTACAAGCTTCTTCGTTGAGTTCATCCCATCCCTCCGACCTCCGATGTTGCGTTCGCATCTACTTCGCTTGCCGCGACATTTCTCCATGCGGCAATTTGACTGATGATCGCCCCGCGGACAGTATCGCGAAGCCGCTCGGTATCCTTGGCCTCCAGGCCAATCGTTTCGACAGGCGGCAGGACCTTCAACTGAATGTCGGCCGGCTCGCCAAACTTCCAACTGTGTTTCGGGAGACAACCACGTGAGCCTTCGACTACCAACGGCAACACGGGTACCTTGTATTTGATCGCGAGACGGAACGCGCCTTCAGTGAAGCGATGGACTCTGCCGTCGGGTGAACGAGTCCCTTCCGGGAAGAACATCACCGAACAGTGTTGCTTGATGTATTGCCCCGCCGTTAAAAGCACGCGCACTCCTTGTTGCTTGTCTTTTCGATCGACAGCAATATCGCCTGCCATTGTGAGCATCCAGCCAATGATCGGCACGCGGAACAACTCAACCTTCGCCAGCCATTTCATCTCCCACGGCAGATGCGAAATCAGCGGGATGTCCGCGTATGATTGATGATTACTCACCACTATGTACGGCCGTCGCGGATCGGAGATTCGCTCCCCGGAAATGTGCAGTCGCCACGAAGCATTCACTTTCGTCATGGCAATGCCCAGTCGGCGAAACCATCGGCCGGTCCGATAGCGAACCGGATCGCGATCAAACACGCGAATGGCGGCGAGCAAGGGAAGCCACACGACAATGAGTGTCGCTGTCGCAAACCAAATCCAGGCGGAGCGAAGAGATGCGATCATTTCTTGCTGTTCCTATCCAACCTTCACCACCACCATCGTCATGTCGTCGTGTTGCTGCCATCCTTTTGTGAAATCGTCAAGATCGCTGCAGATGGCTTGAATGATATCGTTGGCAGGTTTGGTCCGATGGCGGGAAATTGCTTCGACGAGTCGGATCTCACCAAACTCATCGCCGGTCTCGTTCATGGCTTCCGTGAAGCCGTCAGTGTAGAAGACAAGCACTTCTCCGGAGTGAAGGTCCAGCTCTTGTTCCTCAAGAACCGAATCGAATACCTTGCCGACCTCAAGTCCGAGCGCCATTCCTTTTGGCGTGATGAAAGAGCCTCGCTCGTTATTTCGCTGCGCAACGATGACGGGACACTGACCTGCACGAGCGAACCGTATCTTCCTGTTGTCAACATCGAGGATCGCATAGAACATGCTGACAAAAGAATTTCGATCGATTGTTCTGTACATCAACCCGTTGACTTTCTCCAGAACTTTCTTTGGTGAGATGTTTTCTTCTGCGTGCGATTGAAGTATTCCTTTCGTGAGCGTCATATAGATCGCCGCCGGGACTCCCTTGCCGGAGACGTCGCCGATCGCGATGCCAATCTTGCGGCCTCCGAGATTTACGAAGTCGTAGTAGTCGCCGCCCACTTCGAGCGCCGGAATGCACGTGCCCGCGATATCGTAGCCGGCGGCAGTCGGACTTGCTTTCGGCAGCAAACTCATCTGCACTCGTCGCGCAATCTCAAGCTCCTTGGCCATGCGTTCGCGTTCGCTGATGCGAAGAATGTGCGCAGGCACACTCTCTTTCGTGAATTCAAATCGCTCGCGTCGGGCAAACCCGACGGCAGCGATTGCAGGAGGTATGCAGAGTAAACCCAGGAACATCCATGACGCTCTGATGAGATCAGGATTCGTCGAAGTGAAAAGCGGACCGGCATCGAGCAGCGCGGTGAGCAAAAAATTCGCGACGAAGGCAGTGAACAAATCATACTTCAAAAACAAATAGCTGAACGCAAGTCCAAACACGAAGAACGCCGCAAAGGTGTAGGGAAGTCGCAGGAAGCCATGCGGTAGATCCCACATGACAAACGCCGACAGAGTCCAGATTGCAGTAGAGACGAGAACACCCAACCATATCTTCTTCGTTTTTTCTTTCAGGTAGGTGATGAAGAAGAGTCGAAAGACAATTTCGCAGAACAGCGCGATGGCGATGCCGATGATGATCGGACGAAGCGCAGGCAGGTAGGCTTCGCCAACCGAGCCGGCTTCACGCGCATAGATGCCCACATCAAAGAATCGATTGGCAACGTAGATGATTGCCGTGTACACTCCTAGCAGAATCAAACCCCATGCATAACCTTGCACAATGGATTCGGCGAGATCAAGCGTGAAGAACTTTCGATAGAGCGCTCCATCGAACGCGGCCATCTTCTGCGGCCACGCGCTGCGCGACGATGATTCGCCCACGCTCCACGCGGCAAACGCCATCACGCTCAAGAACACATAGAAGATGAACGCCGTCATCCCGAACATCATGAAGCGCGTGTAATATCTGTTGAGGTCGCCCATTGTTACTCCCGACCCGACAGTCGGGAACATGTTGACTGAGTTCAGCAGGAATGCAGCATACAATCCGGCAAACACCAGAAACGCCGTCTTCGTCCCGACTTCTCCTTCATGATACTTCTTCAGGAACAGAATGACGATGAAGAAGAAGAGGAGGAACATCGCAACGAACGAAGCCGTGTAGAGGAAAGTCCAGTTGGAAGCAGACTGACTGAGGTCGCGACGAAACTCGGAAGAGGGTTCGAGATTCAATCGGAAGCCCCCGATTTCCGTGCCGAGCGTCTGAACCCAAATGGTGCCGTTGTACGTTGAGTCTTTGTCTGCCCACTCGAATCGGTGATCGAGCCGTCGAGGTCTCTGCGTTGACGACGACGTCTTTAATGAGTAGTTGGAAAGCTTGACGCCGCGTTCGGCGAGGAACGCTTCGACTTTGCGTCGCGCTTCTTCCTGCGAGAATGATTTCCGCGATGCCGTGTCGTTGATGACGTGCGTGAATCCGATGACGCGGCCGTTCGGCGACATCCAGAGCCGGAATGATTCTTTAAACTGACTCGGATTGAGCGACCGGTCGTAGTAATCAATCGTCCAGTTGTGCGTTGAAAGAGAATCCGCACGGATCATCTGGTTCGCAGTCTTGGTCCCTCGCCTCGATTGGAAAAACAACTGGCTCGATCCGTCGAACTGAAAGTTTGCATCCTGCTGATACGCACTGACGTTGTAACCCAGGCTCTTGAGAAACCGATCTGCCTGGCCGAGAATCTCGGTGCGTGTGTACGCAAAGTTGATGGACGCTGCCGGCGACACATCATCGTACAGAAGCCAATACGCGGCCGCGCTGATCACGGCAGCGAGTATGAGTGCACCATAGCGTCGGAAGAAACTTTGCTCCATCAGATTTCCTTCGGATGTGACGTCGATTAGTTAAGTCAACGTGGAGGGCATTGTTTTGTTACGATGAATATACGAAGCGGCCGCGTGTGCCGCCAGACTTATTCCCGATGAAATGTTCACTCGTTGCATGAAAGCCTCCTGTGCGATCCTTCATCCACGATTCAGTTGAACGATTTGATCGAGCCCCACACATCGCTCATCGGTCTCTTCAGGCCGCGACAGATATACACTTGTGTATCGGCCTCGTAGGGCATACAGTACTCGCAGGGGATGACCTCCTTGAGTTGTACTGAATGGAACTCGTCCCGGAATTCTCCCAGATCTTTTGCGAGGACAAGAACAACTTCGCCTGTGTATTCACGCGGTCCCCAGAGCCAGTAGCTGTTGTGATTGCAGATTGCCTTCGGCAAGCCAAGCTTCGGTCCGAAGAAATCAATTGCGCCTGCTCGTCCGTAGTTGAATGTGAGGATGGCGCATTTTGCTTGCTCTTCGGGGGCGAGGGTATGGTACGCGCGGGCAACGGCTTCTGCTTTTTCCTTCCAACCGAACATGTCTGCATAGAACTGCGGAAGCTTTCCCCTCTCGTGGCGTTCTTCCGGCTTGGGTTCAACACCAAGCGTCCTCATGTAGGCGATGAACGCTTCAGGCGGAAGAACGGGGAGCGCGTATGGGGCCAGGAGGATTCCACTTGCGACGAGGACTGCCACGGCCGTTGTGCGGAGCCATTTCAGTTGGCGCCGTTCGATGAATCCGGCAATGGCAGTTGCACCGCCGGCAAAAAGAATCGGATAGATTGGCGACAGGTAGTATGGCTTCCCGTTCTGAAGAACAAAGAGCGCGAATATCGCGACGTAGCACCAGCCGAAGAGACGAAACTTCTTTCCTGCTGCCGAGAAGAGGAAGTGCCAAAGTCCGAATGCCCAGATCGGGAACGTGAAGGGAGACATGTTGAGGATTTGCCCGACGAGAAACTCAAGAGGCGTGCTGATGATGTTTTTGTTGAGCGTCGCGTTTTTGACGAACTCAGCCGTGGGAAATCCGTTGGCGATTTGCCAGATGATGTGAGGGAGAAAGATCAACGCGGCGATCGCCGTTCCGAGCCAGAACCATTTCTGCAACAGCTGTCTGCGCGCTGAAGTCAGAAGAAATCCGACAACAAGACCGAAGCAGAGAAAGAGAATGCTGAATTTGTTTTGCGCGCCGAGGCCGACAACAATGCCGAACAGCAGCCAGAGTTTCGGTTTCTCTTCGTTGATCACCTTCGTGACAAGCAACAGGGCGCTTGTCCAGAAGAGAACGTCGAATGCGTTCATCGAAAAGAAATTGAGCATGCCGAGATACTGCGGTGCAACGAGCGAGCAGAGAGCGGCAATTGTTTGCGCGAGCCGCGAACCGCCGAGTGTGCGAGCAATGCTTCCCGTCAGAAACACTGTCGCCGCGGCTGCGAGGGCCGGCATGATCCGAAGCGCAACCAACGAATCTCCGAAGAGAACACGATTGATTGCAAGAAGGAGAATCGACAACGGCGGCTGGTCAACATAGCCGAAAGCGAGATGCTCGCTGCATGCGATGTAATAGAGTTCGTCGCGAAAGTAGCTGTACGATGTTGTCGCATTCACGACAATGTGGATGAGTAGTGTAAGCACAGCGAGGAACACGAGACGAGCAGAGTCGCCTCGGAAGAGGTCACGAGACAGGATGGTCGTTGACATGCGTGTCTTTCGTGGAAGAGATAACATGTGCAATGGAAAAACGGTTGGCGCGAGAGAAAAACAGCGCGATGCTCGACAAAATCAAGCCGGTGTTTTCTACAACTTTCAGCCAACCAACGCGCCCGACTGCGGGGTCGCGTGAAAAGCAGCCGCACGAGATGTCAAGCCCGCGCAGCATCGCCGAGAAGACGCCCGCTGTGAAGACGATGAGCATGAGGAAGATCAGCAGACTACTGCCGCGCATCATCACGCCAAAGATCAGAAACAATCCCGCCAGCAATTCGATCCACGGAAGAACAGTCGCAACCGAGACGGCAACTCCCGACCCGACGAGTTTGTAGTTGCCGATCGAGACTGCAAAAGCATTTGGGTCAGCAATCTTTTCAATGCTCGCGACAACAAAAACGAAGCCGAGCAAAAGCCGCAACGCCAATGCAATGTATTCGTTCTCAAGAATGAGAGTTTGTAGAGTTCGTGGATTTGGTAGAGTTTGTAGAGTTTGTAGAGTCATTCTGTTGCTCCGCCGTGTTGTTGCCATTCATTCCATCCACCAAAAAACATCTTCACGTTGGCGAATCCGGCCCCGGCGAGTTTCTTCGCCAGCTCGATGCTCGAGTTGCATTCAGCGCCGTCGCAATACGTCACGATCACCCGATCCTTCGGCGTGTTGGCAATCGCCGATGATTCGAGAGCGAAATCCTTGAGCGGCACGTTGACCGCGTCTTTGATGTGACCAAGTTTGAAATCGTACTCATGCCGGGCATCGACGAATAGCGCGCCGGATTGGTGCAATGCAACAGCTTCTTCATACGAGATGAAAGCGGGAGTCGATGCTGTGTTCGAAGCGGGCGAGACGCTCTGCTGCGCGAAGAATCCTTTCTTCATCACAATCGAATAGCCAAATCCAAGAAGGCAGGAGGAGAGGAGAATGAACAATGCTTCTCGAATCGCAGTGTGTCTTAGGCTCAACATAAGCTACCAACTTCCGGACGATCCGCCGCCTGAAAAACTTCCACCGCCTCCCGAGAAGCTGCTACTACTACTGCTGCTGCTCGACGACCAACTGCTGCCGGACGATGAACCCCAACTGCTTCCCGAGCGCCCGCCTCTTCCAACAAAATTCTTGGAGTACTTCTGGTAGAAGCGCTTCCCCTTCACTGTATGAGCGAACAAATATTTTGCAAGAGGGAAGCCCAGCGCAAAAACTCCATAGATGCTCAAGCCTGCCCTGGCCCCGTAAATCGCGGGAGGAAACGCTAGCCAGAAGGGAGTGAGAAACGCGTAGAGAAACCATGATCCTGCCCCTTGCGAAAGGAGCGCAATCGTTGTGAACGTTCCGACGACGACGAGGAAGATGCCTGAGACGATAAGCATAATCTCCCATGGTATCTCCTGCTCGTCGTCCGTCGCTTCAAGCTCAACCTGGTATTCGTTTTTGATCGCTTTCAGAATGGCATCGACTCCATGCTCAACGCCTCCGTCATAGTCGCCGTCCTTGAATGCAGGCACAATCTCATGCCGGATGATTGCGCCGGAAATCAGATCGGTCAGAGAGCCTTCGAGTCCGTTGCCGACTTCGATGCGGACTTTGCGATCGTCTTTGGCGATGAGCAGCAGAACGCCGTTGTCGTTTTTCTTCGTGCCGAGTTTCCATTGATCGACAACTTTGATCGAGTATTCTTCAAGCACTTCACCTTCGAGACTCTCAACCGTGAGCACAACAACTTGATTCGACGTCGAGTCTTCGTGTGACTTCAGTGTCTGCTCAAGTCTCTGAATGCACTCCGGCGAGAGAATGCCCGCGTAGTCGTTGACGCGTGAAGAGAGGTAGTGAACTTCTTTTGAGTAGGCGACCAGAGCGAGACTGAGAGCGAGAAGCAGTGCCGTGAATGCGCGAGTTCGAGTGTTCATGATTTCATCCGAGAAGTTTGAACGATCGCAACGCCGCCGAGGATAACAAGCGCCGCGATGATTGTGCGAGCATCGATCGGCTCGGCAAGAATGACCCAGCCAAGAAAAATCGCAACGACAGGATTGATGTACGCGTACGTTGAAGCTTTTGCCGGCGCGACATGACGCAACAAATATACATAAGAAGTGTAGCCAATGATAGAACCCAGAACGATCAGGTAAAGCAGTGCGAGCACTCCCTCTTGCGTAAACACGGCTTGCGGGAGTTCATTGGTAAGAACGCTGATCACGATCAACAGAATGCCGGGGACCAGATTTTGAACTCCCGAATTGACGAACACATCGCCTTCCACGTGATGATGTTTCGAATAGACGGAGCCGACCGACCAGAGGAATGATGCCGCAATCAATCCCACAATGCCGAGCGGATTCAAGCTGTGGCCGTCCGCGAGTCCGATGCTTGGCGACACGAGAATGAACACGCCGCCGAATCCGATAAGAATTCCTACCCACCCGAGCAGCGAAAGCGATTGTCCCTTCGGCGTGAAGGAATCGATCGACGACATGAACAGCGGCACGATGGCGATGATGAGCGCAGCCAACCCCGACGGAATGGATTTCTCCGACCACACGACGAGCAAGTTGCCTCCGACGAGAAGGAAAATTCCAACGACCGACAGATGAAAGATACCGCGGCGCGGGGGCAAGGGGCTTCCTTTGATTTTTCCGTACAGAAGCATCGCGCCGCCGGCAAAGAAGAATCTGAGTCCTGCGAAGATCGCGGGCGGGAGATGTTCCACTCCTATGCGGATTGCGAGATACGTTGATCCCCAGATGATGCACACGCTCAGATACGCGAGCACGATTCTGAAAGAGATTCGGCTTGATTTGTCCATCGTTCAGCAAAGAAGGTTTTTGGTTTGCACACGAACGATATGCATCTCGCCTGAAACTTCATACCGAAATTCAGGAAAGGAATTGTGAAAGAACAATAAGATGCTACCGGCGACGGAGCCGCTTCAGCAATTGAATCTGTCCCGCATGATAAATGTCGTGATTCGCCAGGCCGAAGATCGTCGCTACGTACGTGTATTTGCTGTTCGGGATTTTCTGATAGAGACGATCATCCGGGAACGCAGCAATAGCTTCGCGCATCGAGCGATGTACATCGTCGAGCATCCGCAGATCGTGCTTCCACTCGGCATCTGAAACTGTTTCCGGACGATGGAACCAATTGCTTCCCTTGAGAGGGAACGACCCGCGCTTCTCGCCGAGCAGTCTGCGCCGAAGCGTGTACTTCCAATATGCAGCGTGAACAGCAATCTCCCAGATGTTGTGTCTTTTGGGCGATGGTCGCCAGGCGGCTTCATCGGCAGAAAGTCCGCGCAACGATCCCTTCAAGTTCGGGCCATGCCACGTCTTTCTCTCATAGGCTTCGTCGATCATCTGGAGAAGTAGAGGAATGGCTTTAGGCATTGATGTTCCTTTCGGATTATCGTTGACTATTGACCGTTGCTAATTGACCATTGATCGTTACCATTCAGCAAAACCTATTGGGCACTTTTTCTCTCGGCCCATGCCTGCGAGGCGGCTCAGGGCTTGGAACTCAATCCAGAAATTGCCACGAGATTCCGAGCTTCACTTGTCGGTCGTACACCGGATAGTATGGGGTGCTGTAGTATGCCGCGTTCGTCAGATTCTGCCAGACCAAATGAACGAACGCATTTCCGATTCCTGCAATCAGAAATCCATCCACCGATGAGCCGAAACCGAGCGGAGTACCTTCGTTCGCGACATACGCGATGATCTCGGGGTTGAACAGTTCGCCTTGCGATCCGGAAACGTATCTACCTCTGAATCCGATCTTCAAGTCGAGATGGTCGTTGATGAGTTTCTGCCAGAAGTAAATTCCGCCGTTCGCACTGAATCGCGGATAGCGGGTGAGAATCGAGCCTGATTCGTTTTGTTGTGTGATGAATGTTCCTGCGCCATCGATGTAGAGTACCCAGACTCTGCCTTTCAGATTCACCTCGACTCCGTTCGTGATAAGCCTTCCGCCGTTGGTGTACTGAACGCCGGGGAAAAGGAAGCTGCCGTACGGTCGAAGGAGTATCGGATTCTCAATCGTTCGATGGAAGAAGGAAGCTCGAAGGTTCATGCCTCCGAGTTGAAGTTGCGCGCCGAGTTCGAGCGTTCGATGCTTCTCGGAAGTGATTGCGCCGGGTCGACTCACCGTGCTGTCCGTCCAGAACATTTCTTGATACGTCGGAAAACGTTTCGACGTTGAGAGTCCGCCGAACACTTGCAGCCAGGGCAGAACATTTATGCTCGCGTCAGCGCCGATGCTGAGGGCCGGCTCGCGCAGTGCGTTGTCGTAACGTGCAAAGCCGGCAATGGTAACAATGTCGTTGAGCAAAAATTCCTGCTTACCCCACACGCTTCCGAGCGAGTTTCGTCTTCTGTTGAGATTCGGACTCCATTCGATTTGCCTCAGCTCGATGTTGGCGCCAATATGTAGTCGCTGCCATTCTGTGTGGAAGTCTTGCGTGAAGAGAGCGCCCATCCACGATGAACGATGATCGGACGAAACGAAGACGCCGTTCGTTCCCGGCTCTTTGTCGCGG
The DNA here is from genome assembly GCA_016218065.1 of Ignavibacteriota bacterium. Classification (GTDB taxonomy): domain Bacteria; phylum Bacteroidota; class Ignavibacteria; order UBA10030; family UBA6906; genus CAADGV01. Next base: position 21,428 of record JACRFA010000019.1, read on the forward strand.
TACTCGCGGAGATTGTTAGAGTAGTAGAACGTCAGCGTTGAGACGTTCGTTGTATCGCCGAGCAGCGTGCCCACGAACGAGAAGTCCACGTCATGTCGGTTGATGTACTCGGATGCATCCTGATTGACCACGACCGCAAGCTCAGGTCTGAATGCTCGCGCCGAAAGTCCGGTGCGTGCCAGATCGATGCCGCCGTTGAATTGCGTCTTGCTGCGCGACATGTATTCAGAAAGGATGAAGTTGATGTCCTTCGAAAGATTGTAGCGCAGCTTCACGCGAACGTTCCACGCGTCGTCGGCGCTTGCAGCGTATCTGCCATCAGTTCCAATGTGTTGAAAGCCGAGCGTCACGTTGATCTTGCGCGAAATGTTCTGGCTGAATGTGCCGTCGCTGTACTGATAGTTGTCTGCAGACTCGGTGTAGTTGAGCTTTGAGGAGGCGCGATTACTATTGTAGTTCTTCGTCACGACGTTGATCGAAGCGCCGGTACTGTTCAGTCCGTACAGAAACGCCCGCGGGCCGGTGATTACCTCAATCCGATCTGCAAACTCAGGAGCAATCTGATACAGATTGTACACGCCCGACATGGGATCATTCATCTGTCGTCCATTCATCAGAATGGCAATTCCCCGCCAATCAACTCCGCGCATATTCACCTGACTGTACTGGCCCTCGCTTTGCAGATCGCGGAGAAAGACGCCGGGCAGAGTCACGAGTACGTCGCCGGCATATCGATAGTCGAGAAAGTTCAAATCGTTCATCGTGAGAAACTTCGTGCTGTCCAGCGTGCGGTCGAGAGTTCCGACAAGCGATGGAGTACTCATCCGTGTTGTGTCGGCTTGCGCTGTTGAGTCGGGGGCCGCGGCAGACTTTGTCGTGTCTGGCACTGTGACATACGCTGAATCGCGGACAGGAGTTGCAATACGCGTGGTGTCTTTCCGCTCTGAGGGAAGTTTTACTTGTGCGTCAAGAGGTGAGCGAAAGACGCCGATAACAAAGATAGGTATTGATGCGAGAAATAGGCCGGGAATGCGAAGCAATCTCAATCCTGATTGATGAGTCGGTGAAAATATATCCAGAACTCTATCCAGAATCAAGAACGCATCGCGTCGTCCGGCGTCAAATCAAACAAACTTGCTGACGGATGAACAGAAATTTTTTCCTCCGACTGATGGAGCTTGGGCATTCAGTTCGAACGAAGCTTGTCGTCTTTGCCCTCACGCTTGTCATTCTTTCGTTTTACTTCATGCGCTGGTACGTTCCCGCGCAAATCGAGAAACGCGGCATCAACTCCAGCACCCGGCGTATCAAGACAATTGCCGCGACGATTGCCCACAGTTATCAGAATGCTACCGAGGAAAGCGTCCGTGCTCTGGCCTCCGACCTCTCATGGTTCGCCGGTCAAAACCGCGACCTCGATTTCGTGATGATCGTAGAGGCTTCGGGCAAGGTGATTGGATCGTACAACGCGACTCGCGCTGAAGCTGCAGCGTATGCGCGCATCGACGTCATCCCGCAGGTTTCAGATGACAGGCAGATGATTGCCCAGGCGGCTCCCATTCTCGTGAAAGGCGAGATCGTTGGCCGCGTGTATGTGGGCATGTCGCTTCAGGATCTTCATCGCGAAATCGCAGAGAGCGAGGCAACCATCGCATGGGTAAGCCTGGGCGTCGGAAGTGCTGTGGCGCTTCTTGCGCTTTTGTTCTCGACCCTGATCACGCGTCCGGTGCAACGCATTGTCGTGGCGACGCAGCGGATCGCGAAGGGCGATCGTCAACACCGCGTTCGATATGAATCGAAGGATGAGTTTGGGCTTCTGGCTGCCGCGTTCAACACGATGGTTGATAATCTTGAACACGCCTATGACGAACTCGGTCACAGTGAGGCGCAGTACCGCGACCTGTTCGAGAACGCCAGCGACCTCGTGGTGGGAATTGACGCCGATGGCATCATTCGTTTCATCAACACGGCATGGACGAGCACGCTGGGTTATTCAGGCACGGATCTCGCCGGCCGATCCATCTACGAACTCATCAAGCCGGAAAAACTGAAGTGCTGCTCTGCAATGTTAACCGACGTTATGAGCGGCAAACGTCTTGACCGTGAGAGGATTACGTTCATCGCCAAAAATGGCAACGAAGTGATCGTCGAAGGAAGTGTGACTGCGCGGGTCCAGGATGGAAAGGCGGTTTCAACCCGCGGCATTTTCCGTGACATCACGGATCAAGTGAAGAGTGAGCAGTCACTGAGGGAGAGCCAGGAACGCTTCCGCGTGTTGTCGGAAGCGACGTTCGAAGGAATTTCGCTCACCGAGAACGCGATCATTATCGACACGAACGTACAGTTTGCCAAAATGCTCGGCTACGAACGCACACAGCTCATCGGCAAACCTGTCTTCGAATTGATCCATCCCGACGATTATGAACTCGTCAGTGAGCAGCGGAAGTCCAACCACCTGGATCCGTATGAGCATCGCCTCGTGCGTTCGGATGGCTCGGTGATCTACGTTGAAGTGCGCGCTCAGCCGTTCGCGTATCAAGGACGCAGCGTGCGCATGTCGGCGATGCGCGACATAACAGCACGCAAACGTGCTGAGCAGGCGCTGCTCTTTGAGAAAGCCCGGTTCGAGCAGTTGTTTGCGAACGCCCCCATCGGGATTGTACTCGCGGACGTGTCGGAGAAAATCATCCAAACAAATAATGCCTTCTCTACCATGTTCGGCTATTCACCTTCCGAGCTTATCGGACGGAAAATCAACGAGATTATTCTGCCGGAGAACTTTGCCGCCGAGGGCTTGTCGTACACGAGTCGCGTACTGGGCGGGGCGCCGGTGCACGGAGAAGCAGTGCGCCGTCGCAAGGACGGCACTCTGATCGACGTTGAGTTGTTCGGCGTGCCGATTAGCGTGCGAGGAAAATCGGTTGGACTGTTCGGAATCTATGTTGACGTCTCAGAACGGAAGAAAGCAGAAAGCGAAGTCCGTCTTTTGGCTCATACCGTCGCGTCGACGAAGGATTGTGTTTCAGTTACCGATCTGGAAGATCGTATCATCTTCGTCAATGATGCATTTGTCAAGACGTATGGCTACTCGCGTGAAGAGGTCTTGGGGAAAGATGTGTCGGTGCTGCGTTCACCGCTCACGCCGCCGGGGCAGGGTGAAGGAATCCTTCCGGCGACGCTTGCCGGCGGATGGTACGGAGAAATTCTGAATCGACGAAAAGATGGAAGCGATTTCCCTGCTGAGTTGTGGACTTCCGTTGTGTGCAACGATGAAGGCGAGCCTGTGGCCATGGTTGGCGTTGCACGAGATGTTACCGAGCGCAAGCGAGCGGAGGAGTCGCTTCACAAAGAGCGGATTCTGCTTCGCACGCTCATCGATAATCTGCCCGACGCAGTCTATGTGAAAGATTTTGAGGCGCGGAAGACAGTCGCCAACAAAGCGGATGTCCGCAACATGGGGCGGCAATCGGAATCCGAAGTTCTGGGAAAAACAGATTTCGATATGTACCCGTTCGAGATGGCGCAAGGATTTTTTGCCGACGATCAGGCAGTGATTCTCACGGGCAAGCCGGTTCTCAATCGAGAAGAGTATGTCGTCGATCCGGCCGGCGTGATTCGATGGCTGCTCACGTGTAAAGTGCCGCTTCATGATGAGCAAGGACAGATTGTGGGTCTCGTCGGCATCGGACGCGATATCACCGAACACAAGCTGACGGAAGAGCATCGCACGCGCCTCTTGGTTGAGCTGGAAAGCGCCAACAAGGAGCTGAACGACTTCGCGTACATCGTCTCGCATGATCTCAAGGCGCCGCTGCGCGCCATCGGCTCTCTCGCAGATTGGCTTGCGACCGACTTCGGCGACAAGATTGGCGACGACGGCAAAGAAATGTTGAACGTGTTGCTGGGCCGTACAAAACGGATGCACGATTTGATCGAGGGCGTCCTCAATTATTCGCGCGTGGGGCGCACGACCGAAGAACGGTTCGACATCGACCTCGCGGCAACTGTCCCTGACATCGTCGAGATGATCTCGCCGCCTGCGAACATCAACGTGAAGATCGAAGGCGACCTGCCGGTGGTGAACGGCGAGCCGACACGTATCAAACAGGTGTTTCAGAATCTGCTGAGCAATGCGATCAAGTTCATGGACAAGCCGAACGGCGAAATCCGGGTCGGTTGCTTGCGTGAGAACGGTCACTGGAAATTCAGTGTCACTGACAACGGCCCCGGAATCGATAAGAAACACTTTGGCAAGATCTTCCAAATTTTTCAGACACTCGCTGCGCGCGATCAATTCGAAAGTACCGGCATTGGACTCACTATCGTGAAGAAGATTGTAGAATTACATGGTGGAAAAGTTTGGGTCGAGTCGGAAATCGGTTTGGGCACATCGTTCTTCTTCACACTTCCCGCCAATTGACAGCAAACTGGTGTGATTTCATATAGGTGTCATTGCGGCGTCTTGCAGGCCGGCGGCCCGACGCTAGGCAAGGATTTTGCAGTGTGTTGAATGCCATATCGCCGGTTAGGTAACAGGCGCACTCTGAATTGTCCAGCATGGCTTTCGTTCAGAAAAAGGAGGTTCAATGGAAATGAGGTCAAACGAAACGATTTTGCTCGTTGAGGACGATGCGGTCGATGCAATGACCGTGAAGCGGGCGCTGCGTGACATCAATGTCACCAATAAGCTGATCGTGAGGGGAAATGGCGAGGAGGCACTGGAGTTTCTCAGGCAGGAGGATGTCGAGCGTCCATGCATCATCATTCTCGATCTCAATATGCCAAAGATGAACGGCATTGAATTTCTGCGCGTGATAAAGGCGGATGAAACGCTGCGACGCATTCCTGTCGTGGTGTTGACGACCTCAAAAGGAGAACAGGATCGGTTTGAGTCATTCGACCTCAGCGCTGCCGGCTACATGCTGAAGCCGGTGGAGTATCCGCAGTTTGTCGAGGTGGTGAAAAACATCAATCTCTACTGGACGCTAAGCGAACTACCAGAATAAAGAAGACCATGGATCTAATTCGAATCTTGCTGATTGAAGACGACATCGTCGACCAGCTCGCGTTCAAGCGGCACGTAGAACGCGAAAAGCTGCCGTATCGATTCGATGCCGTGAAATCGTTGGCAGAGGCGAAGAGAATAATTGCCGCCGAGACTCTTGATGTTATCGTGTCCGATTACAATCTGGGTGACGGAACGGCAATTGACGCGTGTGAAATCTCCAAAGGCGTCCCGCTCATCATCATCACCGGCGCGGGCAACGAAGAGATTGCCATCAAAGCGTTGAAGTCCGGCGCGTACGACTACATCATCAAAGACCCCGAGCGGAACTACCTGAAAGTGCTGCCGCTGACTGTGCAGAAGGCCGCGAATAGCTGCAGGGCCGATCGGCAGATGAAGATGTTGCTGCACGCCATCATGCACATCAGTGACAGCGTGTACATCACGAATGTGGACGGCACCATTCGTTTCGCGAACGCATCGTTCTGCCGCACATATCAGTACACGTCGGAGGAAATTCTTGGGCGTCCTTCATCAATCATCGGAGACGATCATGCCGACGGAGAATACCTCCATCACCGCAAAGATGGCGCGGAGTTTTTCGTTTCGCTGTCGAAATCGATTATCCGCGATAGCGATGGCGACGTGAACGCCGTCGTGACAGTTGCCCGCGACATCACCGAACATAAGCGCGCAGAAGAGGCGCTTCGCAGCAGCGAAGAAAAGTACCGGAAATTCTTCGACGAAGATCTCGCGGGAGCGTTTGTCTGCACGCCCGACGGGAAGCTGGTGTCTTGCAATCCGTCGTTCGCCCGTATCTTTGGATTCGACTCTGCCGATGAAGCGCTGAGCTATAACTTCATTGCGCTTTTTCCGAAGTCGCGACAGTTCACCGAGATCAAAGATTTGCTTCGGTTGAACGGGAAGCTGGAGCATCATGAGATTCAGCTTCGTCGGCGGGACGGCTCGCCCGTCTTCGTCATTCAGAACATTATTGGTAAGATGGATGCGAGCGGAAGGCTGATTGAAATACGCGGCTACATTTTTGACAACACGCGGCACAAGCTGCTCGAAGAGCAACTGCGCCAAGCGCAGAAGATGGAGAGCATCGGTACGCTGGCCGGCGGCATTGCACATGACTTCAACAACATTCTCGGCATCATTCTTGGGCACGTGCACATCCTGTACAAGGGAGACCCCGCGATGGTGCAGAAGGCGAACAGCATCGACTCGATCAGCCGGGCGGTGCAGCGAGGCGCAAAGCTCGTGAAGCAGATTCTCACGTTCGCTCGCCGTAACGAAGTCGTCTTCGAATCGATCAACATCAACGCGCTTGTCGAAGAACTGAAGAAGATGCTGGCCGAGACTTTCCCGAAGATGATCGAGTTTTCACTGAAGCTCGATCCGGCGCTGCCGACAACTGTGGCCGACGCGAATCAAGTGCATCAGGCGTTGCTGAACCTTTGCGTTAACGCGCGCGACGCGATGCCGAACGGCGGGAAGCTGCTTATGGAGACCGAGCTGGTGAGAGGCATTTTCCTCCGGGAGCGTTATCCCGACGCGCACGAACATTTGTACGCCTGCCTCCGTGTGCAGGATACGGGTGAAGGAATGCCGCCCGACGTGCTCAACAGAATGTTCGAACCGTTCTTCACCACAAAGGATATTGGAAGAGGCACGGGACTTGGACTTGCCGTTGTGTATGGCGTAATCAAGAGCCACAAGGGCTTCGTCGAAGTCTCAAGCCAGATAGGTCAGGGAACAACGTTTACGATGTACTTCCCAATTCGAGAAGCCGAAAAAGAGGACATGAAGACTATGGAAAACGATCTTGCAGGAGAGAGCGCAGCGGGTGGGACCATTCTTGTTGTGGAAGACGAACCCATGCTGCTCGAGCTTGTGCAGGGACTTCTTGAAGCGCAAGGATACAAAGTTCTGAGTGCGGTCGATGGCCTCGAAGCGGTCGAATTATATGCGAGGCACAAGGACGAGATCGGCTTGGTGCTGACAGATCTTGGGTTGCCGAAGTTGGATGGGTGGGAAGTATTTCAGCGGATGAAAGAGATCAATCCGAAAGCGAAGGTCATTATCGCAAGCGGGTATGTCGATCCTGCGCTGAGGCAGAATTTGCTGAATGCAGGCGCTCGCGATCTGGTGCAGAAGCCATACATGCCGCAAGAGATTCTGACGCGAGTACGACAGACGATTGAAGAAGACGCGGCTGTAATGAATTAAGACGAGATCGTCATCTTGAGTTCACGCACCACGCCGAAAAGCAGCGTGGCGATTTGGGTGAATGACGCATGCTTCTCATTGTCATTCTGAACGACGTGAAGAATCTCGCTTATTCACAAGGCGAAGTGTGGTTGCGTCATGAATGTTCGGTAGCTTTTCCGGTCGAGCTTGTGCCGAAGCGCCATGGCAGCATCGGAGTTGTCGAAGAAGCCATAGACGGACGATCCGCTTCCCGACATCGAAGCGAAGACAGCGCCGTCGCGCAGCAGCAAACTTTTCAACTGTCCCACCTCCGGGAATTCTTTGAACACCGGCTCTTCAAAATCATTTTTCAATCGCTCCGTAAGAATGGTCGGATCCTTCATTCCCGTGAGCAGTGTCGTGTGCAGGTCGATCTGTTGATCCGATGACGTTGGCGTAACATGTTTGTACGCCCACGCGGTCGAGACATGAATGTTCGGGTTGCAGACGACAATCGCGTACGGGATGTCGAGATCAAAAAACTCCAGCAACTCGCCTCGTCCGCGACCAACTGCTGATTTTGTTCCGAGAAAGAATGGAACATCGGATCCGAGCTGAAGCGCAAGCGAGCGAAGTTCGCTCTCCGGAATTGTCTTCTTCCAGAATGCCGGGAGTTCGCGCAGAACAATGGCGGCGTCGGAGCTTCCGCCTCCGAGTCCGGCGCCGACGGGAATACGCTTCGTGATTGAAATCCGCACGCCCGTATCCATGTTCAGTCGCGCAGCGAGCAGCCTCGCGGCTTTGTGGCAGATGTTCGTCTCATCGCTCGGCGCATCGAACGACGAGCTGACGACGGAGATCTCGTCCGCCGCCGTTAGCTCAATCTCATCGAACGTATCGATGCGATGAAACGCCGTCACGATGTTGTGAAAGCCGTCCGGTCGTTTTTCCAAAACGCGAAGTCCGAGATTGATCTTTGCGTACGCACGCGCCACGTTTGTCGTTCCGAATGTCATGAGAGAGTGAAGTGTCTCTGCAATGATACCGAAAACTCGCGTCAGTTGGAAATCGGGCGACGCAACGGACACCCGATAAATAGGATCTTTGTAGGGACATGGCTCCGCCATGTCCCTCATTTGGCAAGGACGACCGCCTATCGGGTGAGACTGAACCGAGTCGTCTCGCCCGTCTTTCCGTTTGTCTTCGAAGTGTTTTGTCAAACGAGTGGACACGGCGGAGCCGTGTCCCTTGAAAAGGGTTTGTAAGGACATACCTCTTCTACGTTGGAGGTGGCACGTCGCAACGGCCTTTTCTTAGGATGCCAAAAAAGAAAGAAACGATCCACGAAGAACACGCCTGCCTGTCCGCCGCTTTGCTCCGGCAGGCGGGCGTGCCGAAACGCCGCACTCCGGCGTGCAGGCACGAAGGTAATCAGATTTGAGCTGGAGAGTTTGTTTCAGGATGTGTACATTCCTCGTGACGAAATCGGAGAGGAAGCCGTATGCGTTCATTCACATTTCTGATCGTTGTGCTCGCGTGTGCTTCTGTTTCATCTGCGCAGAAGCACGACCTTCCACTTGAAAAAATCAAACTGCCGGAAGGCTTCAAGATTTCCATCTATGCCGAAGTTCCCAATGCGCGCTCCATGACGCTCAGTCCGAAAGGCATTGTGTTCGTGGGGACGCGTAGCGAGGACAAAGTGTTCGCGGTTGTTGACGCCAACAAAGACGGAACGGCGGAGAAGGTTCATACAGTCGCTTCCGACCTCAACTCACCCAACGGCGTCGCGTTCAAGGACGGCGCGCTCTACGTAGCCCAGAACAGCCGCATTCTCCGCTTTGATAATATCGAAAGCAATCTTACCAACCCACCGAAACCTGTAGTCGTGAATGATTCGTATCCGACGGACAAGTCACACGGATGGAAGTTCATCGCGTTCGGGCCTGACGACAAGTTGTACGTGCCGGTCGGCGCGCCGTGCAATATTTGTGAACGCGACGACCCGGTCTATGCCTCGATCACGCGTATCGACAGCGACGGTAAGAAGCGTGAGATCTTTGCGCGTGGCGTTCGCAATACCGTCGGGTTCGCGTGGCATCCGACAACGAAAGAACTGTGGTTCACCGACAACGGACGCGACATGATGGGTGATGATGTTCCGGCTGATGAGCTGAATGTCGCACCGAAGAAGGGACTGCATTTCGGATTTCCATACGTCCATCAGGGAGACATCCTCGATCCGGAATACGGACAGGGAAAGAAAGCCTCGGACTTCACGCTGCCCGCGCAGAAGCTCGGTCCGCATGTAGCCGCGCTCGGTATGCGATTCTACACGGGCAAGATGTTTCCGGCATCGTACCGGAATCAGATTTTCATCGCCGAGCATGGCTCATGGAATCGCAGCACGCCCATCGGCTACCGCGTGATGCTTGTGAAGTTGGACGGCAACAAAGTGAAGAGCTACACCCCGTTCGCCGAAGGTTGGCTCGAAGGACGTCGCGCATGGGGCCGGCCAGTAGATGTTCTCGTGATGCCGGATGGCGCGCTGCTCGTCTCCGATGATGACGCCGATGTCATCTATCGCATCACATATTCCAAATAGCGCCGATCCAACAAAAATGGTCGCACAGTAGGGACACGCCTCCGGCGTGTCCCTCGATGACGTAGAAGCCACGTCGCTGTTTTAGCAGGCTGTTGAAAAAGGCTCTCATGTCATTCCGATGGAGCGCTTCGACTTCGCTCAGCACAGGCTGCGCGACTGAGGAATCTC
>JACRFA010000165.1 GCA_016218065.1 Ignavibacteriota bacterium
GATTCAGTTCAGCGATGGCGTCACCACCTACAATCAGGACAACTCCAACACTTTCAACTTCTCAGTCGGAACGGCATCGGGCGCGACTCTGACTCAAGTGACCGCCAACAGCTCCGGCACGCCGGGCGCGACAGTGGAGTATCAGTACACTCTGAAGAACATGGGCAATCACTCCGACGGGTTTGACCTCACGCAGGCAAATGATGCGACGGGCGATCTCAATGTCGCGCACGTGTTTGCTGCGTCATCCGGCGGCGCGTCGATCACGCAGGTGACTGCTCTTGCCGCGGGCGCAACGTCAACACTGTACATTCGTGTTGTGATTCCCGGTTCAGGAACCGACGGGCAAACCATCAAACGCAATCTCACAGCAACGACACAAACATCAAGTCCGACGCCGCCAACAGGAGGCGCGACAAGTTCTACCGACAATCTGACAACGACAGTGGCGTCGCCATCGGTGGCGGTGACCATTGCCGGAGGGCAGACGGACATTGTCTCCGGCGGACTCAACGGCAACGTGGTTCCGGGAACCGTCATGAGGTGGACTGTCACGATTACCAACTCGGGCACCGCAACGGCGACGAACATCAGCTCGTCCAACGTGAATGCGCATCTCTCGACCAATACTGTTGCCGTCAACAGCTTCGACATCGATACGGACGGCAACGGTACGTTCGACGTGACCGGTGTCGGTAATGGCTACAACTCCGGGGGAATTACCATTGGCGTCAACGCCGGAACAGGCATTGCGACCGTGACATACAGTTCGATTCCTGCGAGTGAATTTCGCAAGTATCGATACAATGTTACCGTGCAGTAAGGCTGCATGGTCACTTGTCAGACAACAATGAGTGCTATCCCCGCGGCGCTCATTGTTGTCGCCGTTTTTGAGAGTCACGAACAGCGGTAGCAAAAAGCCGGTAGCTCGTAATGTCGCCAACGCCCAATATCAAACAGTCTATCTTCGCAGCGTTGCTCATCGTTGCAGCGGCGATCTACGCCCTCATCGGCATTGCTCGTCCTCCGCAAGGAACGACAATCACGAACGAAGCTGTCTCGAGCTTTCTCTTCAAGACGGGACAGCGCATGATCGTGCGATCGAATACGACCGAGACGATTGTGCAGAACGATCAGGTTGCCGCGAACATCGACATGCAGATCTCAACCGACGCGTTGATTGGGAATGGCGAAGATAGTTGCAAGGTCACGGCGTTGGTGGTGGATGTGTCGGGCAATCCCGTTCCCGACGGGCAGCCCGTTGAGTTCTGGACGAATGCCGGAAGTTTCTCAAACGGGAACGACACGCTGTACACGCTCACTGTTAGCGGAAGGGCGGTCGTTTGGCTGCGAAGCGACATGTTGCCGTCGAGTCAGCCTGTCTGGGTTCGCGTTGGTGTTTCGACAAACGGAATTGGCGGCCAGTCGCTCTCGAAGTCGCTTCCGCTTGTCATCTATGCTGCTGCACTCCGAGGGCGAATTGCCGGCGCGCCCGATCGATCAGTTCAGGGAATGCTCGTCACCATCTACAACCAGAATCAAGAACGAGCTGGCGCTGATACGACGGACGCAGAGGGCAACTATCTGATTCCCATTTCGCAAAGTGGAACATACCGCGCCGCACTCAGCTACCGAACTTCTTTTGGAGACGAGATCACGATATTCGGAAGCAGGCAAGTTCTCGTGCCGTCGAGCGGAGGTCGTGCGGCCGTGTTTCCTCTCTGCGCAATTGCGGGAAATGTTGTTGACGCTTCAACCGGCAACGCCATTCGCCGCGACCGAATACCCGTGATGCTCTACCGGACGAGCACAAATTCTGCTGAGGAGGGACGCTCACTTCCTGCTTTGATGTCTTCTGATGAGCGGGGAGTTTTTGTGTTTGATAGTCTCTCGAGCGGCAGCTTCGAGTTGCTTGTAACAGATGTTACGTATGCAGGCAGATTGGTTGTTCCGCAAATTCTGCCCGGAACGTTTTTCATTGATGCAGCGATTCGGCTCGTTGACGCTCCTGCGATGGAAGTCGCCAAAACGACCGACAAGCGCATTGTCGAAATTGGCGACGCGGTCACGTACACCGTGACCGTGCGGAACGTCAGTCAGAACTCTGCGCTTCGCAATGTGAAGTTGGTCGATCATCTTCCGACGTCGTTCGTCTTTGCGGCAAACAGTGCGCGAACCGATAGTGCAAAGTTGCCCAATCCGACAGGCAAGAGAAGACTCGAATGGATTGTTGCTGATTCGCTGCCGGCCGGTGAGTCTGTACGAATCACATACACCGCGACCGTTGGCGCCGCGGCCCTCGATGGCGACGGGGTCAATCGCGTGTACGCGCTCGCGAGAGACGCCGCTGGCCGCGAACAACGCAGCGTCGAAGCGACTGCGCAGGTCACGGTCAGGCCAGGCGTCTTCACTGACCGCGGAATCATCATCGGCAAGATCTTCTACGATGAGAATGAGAACGCGCGCCAGGATGAAGGAGACAGGGGAATACCCGGCGTCGAGTTGTGGATGGAAGACGGCACGCGCATCACGACGGGAGACGAAGGAAAATATTCGTTGCCTGAAGTACGCGCAGGTCAACACGTCATGCGTGTCAATGAACTCACGCTCCCGTTTGGCGCGAACGTTCTCGCGCTCAAGGTTGAGTCGGCGGAGGATGGCATTTCGAGATTCGTTCGCTTGACGGAAGGTGGAATCGCGAGAGTAGATTTCTATGTCAGGCGTCCGTCGCAAGCAAGCGCTTCGGCGTTGTTCTCATCGACTCATGCGCTGCAGGCGGGGGCGCGGATTCCGTCACTCTATATTCTCCGATTTGGAGAAATCGACATCCCCACAAAAATCTCTTTTGCCGACACACTGCCGGCAGGATTTTCATTTGATTACAAATCGATTTGGTGGCGCGGCCTCAGCCTCTATCCGCAAGGTGGGAAGTCCAACGTCTTTGCCATTGACTTCCCCAAGCGACCAACCAATTCCGAAGATAGCATTTACGTTGACATCATTGCCGATTCTGCGGCGCTGGGAAAAGCGCTAAGCTCAAACGGACGTCTCGTGCTCGCGTATCCTCGCAACAGAGATGCAGTCTTCCCGATCGTGCAACAGGATTGGCCGTACGCGACTCCGCGCTTCGAATCAGTTGCTGAAACCGCGAAGGCGCAGCCCGCGAAGAGTCAGGTCGTTCAAACACTTTCTCCGGACACTAACGTTGCTTCGGCTTCACCTTCAGATGTTCTCGCCCAACAAGTTGCTGATACCGCAAAGTCTGCAAAGTTGGTCGTGAAGAAGAGCATCGCAAGGCGAACTCAGAAGCGCTCCACGAAGCTTGAAACCAAATCATCTGGCGCGAGCATCGACACCGCTTCGTACACTCGCACTGCCGAACCGGATCAGCAGCTCGCGACAGCAACGGATCGTTGGCCTCTCAAGGTAGAAGAGACAGCGATTGTTTCTGCATTGGCAGTGATCGTCGTTCTGATGGCCTTCTTTATATGGTATCGGCGCAAAAGAAATGGCGGAGGAACTCAATGAAGAAGTTCGCCTCCGTCATAGCGTTGCTTTTCGTTGTACTTGCGCCAGCGGCGGTTTCACAAATCATGATAGTGAGTCCCCCCGAGGGAGCGACGAGTGCATTCACGCATCAAGCAGTGATCGGCAACGCCCTGCCGAGCATGTCGATCACGCTGGAGGTGAACGGCGTTGTCGTCGATTCTGCTGTCACTCGTGTCGATGGCGTGTTTGAGTTCCTCGGCGTTCGATGTCAACCGGGGCCGGTCGAATTCAAAGCAACGGTGCGCATGAAAAACGGCAAGCAATTCTCTGTCACGCGCAGCATTCATATCTTCGGCGAGCCGGATACGCTTCTCATCGAAACCGAATCCGACGAACTGCCGGCGGACGGCAGTTCGCAACGTGCTATCACAGTGACTGTTCTCGACAGATGGAAAAAGAAAATCGACTCCGGGTACTTCATTACTGTTGAAGCCGACAGTCTGCAAATCCTCGGCGATGATGTTGACTTGAATACGCAAGGCCATCAGGTGAAGCTCACAGATGGACAGGCGTCGTTCACTGTTCAAGCAACTCGATATGTAGGTCCCGTGTCGCTCAAGATTAGCTCGAATGCTGTTTCAGCGGTTCATCCGATGTACGCGGTCACGCCAAGCGTTCCGTTCATGCTCGTCGGCTCGGCAGATGGGACAGTGAAGAGTCTGACGGCGCAAGGAAACACATCCGACTTTTCATCGGAAAGTGATTTCAGCGGCGGAACGAAAAAGCGGGGCCGCATCGCTGCAATGGGTCGAGGAAGTGTTTTTGGCGATTACCTGTTGACGCTCTCTCTCGATACCGACCGCAAACTGCAGGATCGCATCTTCCGCGATCTCGATCCGAATTCTCTCTACTCGATGTATGGAGACAATTCTATCGTGCAGTACGAAGCGCAGAGTACGTCGGCGTTGTTTGCCAAGATCGAAAAGAACCAATCGTATGTGCTCTACGGCGACTTCAATACGCAGATGACAAAAAACGAATTTGCCGCGTACAACCGATCGTTCACCGGCGGCAGACTGCATGCGCAAACTGCTGGAGCCACCGTTGACGCGTTCGGCACATTGACCAACCGGAAAGTTGTGCAGGAAGAGATTCGCGGCGCCGGCATTTCAGGCTACTACTATCTGAGACAGAACAACATCGTCACAGGAAGCGAGAAGGTTCGCATCGAAGTGAGAGATAAGTTCAGGTCGGAAATCGTCATCACCTCAAAAGAAAAATCGCGGTACACGGATTACGAAATCGATTACATGCAGGGAAGTCTCTACTTCAAGCAGCCCGTGCCGAGTCTTGATGATCAGGGTAATCCTGTTTACATCGTCGTTGCCTATGAGGCGATTACAAATTCTCCCGACAATCTTGTTGCCGGCGGATCGGCGGAAGTTGTTCTGTTCGATGCGCTGACACTCGGCGGAATGACAGTGGTGGAACGACGAGAGCCACGGGACTACAAGCTCTTCGGAGGATCGGCCGACATGAATTTTGGGAGCGGCTTCAAACTGAAATCTGAAGTTGCGCGTTCTGCTGATGTCAACGCCACGGGAAATGCCTGGAAGGTGGAGGCAGAGATGGCGCCCGGCAAGTGGATCGGCCTCCGTCCCTACTATCGGAAGGTCGATGGAACGTTCGTCAACACCACGCAATCCGGTTCAGGCCGCGAAGTAGGAACTGAGAAATACGGAACGTCGGTGCAAATCTCACCCTTTGAGAAGACCGCGATCACTGGCGACTATTACACGCAACGTCAAACGCAAGGGACGTTCGCCTCGGATGTAAGATCGCTTTCCGGTTCGATTCAACAATCGCTCGGCAACGAAAGTGATGTCGGTGTGAAGGTGGAGGATGTGAGATACGATGGCGTGAATCCCGAGTCGCCATCGCAGAATGTGAAAACGCATTCAACGCTTCTGAGCAGCCGCGCCAGAGCGCGTGTGGTAGATGGTCTGCACGCCACGGCCGAGTACGAACACAATCTGGTGAAAAGCGACAAGGAAGTTCGTCCCGACGCCGTTGGGATCGGTCTGGAGTACATGATCACCAAGGATCTCTCGCTCTATGCGCAACAAAGATTTCTGCAGGGACAGGGGCAACTGACAACCGTTGGGGTCAACACAAAAGTCGCCGAGGGAACATCTGTGTACGGCCGCTATGAATTGGGGAATGCGATTTCGGGCGAGAGAAACGCGGCGACAGTTGGTTTGAAGAACTCTTTGAAAATTACAGATGAGTTGACGACGAACGTTTTGTATGAGAAGACGAAAAATCTGGGCAAGCGTCTTGCCGAAGCGCGCACGGATGATCATGATGCGCTCTCTGTTTCGTTTGAATATCTGCCGCTGTTTCCGCTGCGGGCATCGCTGAAGGGCGAGTACGGCGAGGACGCCAACAATCTCAGGAAGGGATTTGATTTCGGCGTGTCGTACCGTCTGTTCAATGACCTGAGTCTTGTCGCGAAAGGGACGAACTATCGCGCCGAAGCGCGCACGCAATCCGGCTACACCAGGCAGCTAGAGTATTTGTTCGGGATGGCGTACAGACCGACGAATGTCAACTGGCTGAACGTGATTTCGAAACTTGAGCACAAGGTGCAGGACAATCAGGTCGTGCAGCCGACGAACTATTATCGCTCGACGATTGTCTCAGCGCATGCCTCAGTTGAGCTTTCCGCCGACATCGAGATCGGCATGAAGTACGCGCTGAAGAATTCGCGAGAGATCGTCGGCGAGAATTCGTTCTCCACGATTTCGGATTTCATCCTGTGCAGGCCGCAGTATGATCTCTTGCAATGGATGAACATTGCCGGCGAAGTGCGCGTGCTTCGTCAGCGCGGCGCGAACGACATGAAAATCGGTTACAGCGGCGAAGCGGGATTCGTGTTCATCAAGAACACGATGCTCTCGTTCGGCTACAACTTCCAGGGATACAAGGACCGCGATCTCATCGACTATGTCTATTCTGTCAGCGGGCCGTACGTGACACTCAGAATGAAGTTCACGGAAGAGCTGTTCGGTCTAGACTCTGCCCGATAGATTCCACTCCAACTCAAATCACCCTTTACTCTTTTTGATCAGTCGCGTCGTTCGCCGAGGATCATCTTCTTTTTGCAATCGAAAAGAAAATAGTTAATTTGCTACGACTCAATTCCACAACTATCCAAAGGAGATCTATGACCTACCCGGGCGAGGCGACAGCCAATCAAGTGCAGACGACAAAGAGCGGACTTCAGTATGTTGAGATTCTGGAGGGCGCCGGAACATCACCCGAATCAGGAAACAAAGTGACGGTGCATTATACAGGCTATCTCGTGAACGGAAAGAAGTTCGACAGTTCCGTCGATCGAAAGCAGCCGTTCACATTTGTTATTGGTTATGGTCAAGTGATCAAGGGATGGGATGAAGGCGTTGCTTCGATGAAAGTCGGCGGCAAGCGAAAGCTCATCATTCCTCCAGCACTCGGGTACGGGAAGCAAGGCGCCGGCGGAGTTATTCCGCCGAACTCGGATCTCATCTTTGACGTCGAGTTGATCAGCACCAAGTAGAATATTTTCCTCCCAACATTTTTTGGAGCTTGCATGAACACTGTTCGCATACTAGCCTTACTGTCGTGCGTCGTTTCGTTGGCGGCGGCATCGCCGGAGTACGACAGATTTTTTGCCAACAAGACTCTTCGAGTCGATTACTTCCACACGGGAACAAAGGGGGAAGAGAAGTTCAGCCTGGATGAAGTTGTTGAAGAAGGTGAATGGCCCGGGAGTAAGTCGAATCTCGTCGATACGTTGAACCTCGGTGAATTCGTTGCGCGTGTGTTTGATGTTCAGACGAACACACTGATTTTCTCGCGTGGCTTTTCCTCCATCTTCAACGAATGGCAAACAACCGATGAGGCGCTGCGCGGATTGTACAGAACGTTTTCCGAGTCTGTTCGCCTCCCCTTTCCGAAACGAAAAATCCAGTTCACCATTTCGCGGCGCGACAAGCGGATGGAATTCCACGAACTCTGGGCGATCACGATCGATCCTTCCGATCCGATGCAGATTGATCGGGCGCGGGAAAAGTACTCGTTCAAAGTGAGTCGGATTATGGGGAACGGCAATCCGAACGACAAGGTGGACATCGTCATTCTCGGCGACGGGTACGCAAAGTCCGACATGGAGAAATTCCGAAACGATGCGAAGCGTTTCAACGCCACAATGTTCGCAACGGAGCCGTTCAAGGCGCGAAAGAATGACTTCAACGTCTGGACAATCGAGAGTGAATCGGAAGAGACAGGCATCGACATTCCCGACATGAATGTGTGGAAGAATAACATTCTTGGCTCGCGCTACAGCACGTTCGGTTCGGCGCGCTACGCTCTCACAACCTACAACAAGACGTTGCGGAATATTGCTGCTCTCGCGCCATACGACTTCGTCTGCATTCTGATCAACGATTCACGATACGGCGGCGGCGGAATCTACAACCTGTACGCCACAACCTATACGAACGAGCAGGTGAAAGGCCAGGAGTGGCAGATGGACTATGTGTATGTGCACGAGTTCGGGCATTCATTCGGCGGGCTGGGAGATGAGTACTATGGCTCCTCGACCGCGTACAACGATTTCTACTCGCCCGGCATCGAGCCGTGGGAGCCGAACGTGACCGCGCTTGTCGATAAGAATAATCTGAAGTGGAAGTCGTTTGCTGCATCGGGCACGCCGGTTCCGACTTCGTGGGCGAAGGCAACGTACGACAGTCTGGAAGTTGAGCGAGGAAAACTGGATCGGCTGGCGGCGGACTATTATCAGAAGCGTGAGCCGATCTACAAGAAGCAAATGGCCATACTCGGCGATGCAGGGTTCAAAGGAAAGGTCGGCGCGTTCGAGGGATCGGGATACGCTTCGAAGGGATTATATCGTCCGTCGATCGACTGCAGAATGTTCTCGTTGTCGTTGAATGACTTTGACCCGGTTTGCAGCGCGGCAATTGTTCGCGTGATCGAGTTCTACTCGAAGTAGCCATGTCATTCTGAGTTTCAGGACAAAACAAAAAGGCTGTCTCACCGTGAGACAGCCTTTTGTTTTCTTGCTTAAAGGATCGTTTGCTACGCGTTCGGCTTTGCGGGGGTCGGCGTTGTCACATGTTGCCGACGCGGCTTTCGGGTGAGGAACCACCACCCAACGAGTACGATCGCAAGCACATTCACGATGTAGAAGACAATCTTCCAGTCGAATCTTTCTTTGTGAATCTGGCTCACTGCTTTGTCCAGCGATGCGTACTCAAGCTTGCCGAGCATGCTTTCGCTTTCCAGGGCGCTCCGCCAGTCCTTGTCAATCCGCGGAATCCAGATTTCATCCACAAATGCCTTCGTGTCCATCCCGCTGGTCTTTGCTGAATCAACATACGCGCGGACGCTTGCGGAAAAACTCTTTGCATCGTTGAACGGTTGAACGAGAACTCCGTGGCTGGTGAACTCGCTCATCAATCCTGCCCAGAAAGAATGGTCCAGCTTCTGTCGCCACTCGGCAAGCGCTGCATCAACCTGCGCTCCGGGGTTAACCTGTGATGACTGAGTATCCTTTCCTCCTTTTCCTTTTGCTGCACCGGTCGCAGTCGTTGCCGCCATCGCCGCATTAACGCGGTCACGAAGTCCGTTCCAGCGGTTACGGAATTTTTCATACTGATCGACAAGCACGCCGTAGTCCTTTGCCTCGAGCGTTGTTGCTTCGAGAAAACGGACGTTGTCCTGCGCGATATCCGCGATGCGCGAGACCATGTTGGTTTTCGCGAGCTTTTGTCCGAGCGCATCCTTTTCCAGCGAGCTGAGTGCATCGATGTTCTTTCCGAACGGAAGGAAGATTGAATCGATCATTGCGCTCACGAGCCGATCCTTCGCCTGAAGGTTGGCCGTCAGCCGGCGATTCAACTCGCGTTGTTCGGCGAGGGAATGCGTCGTCGAGCGGAGTTTTGCGAGAAGATCGTTTCGTTCGGCGGTGAGTCGCTCAAGCTCGGCAGTGAGGTTGGAGAGTTGGCCTTCCAACTCAAAGATTCTCACGCCCTGCGCCTGGATGGTAGTGTTCTTCTCCTGCGCGAGCGCGTACTGATCGCGCAAATCGCCGATCATGGTCTCAAACGTCTTTGGGTAGAACGCGCCGCTGATCAGCGCTGAGTGTTCTGTGAACTCCGATTCCAGTCCGCGAATCCGGTTAGGAATCTGCGCCATCTGTTCTGCTGTTCGCGCCGAGTCGATATCCGACTTCAGCGTTTCGTACATCTGCTTGAATCGTTCTTTGATCTCGAAATCAGATTGCTGGGCGATCGCCGTGAGAAACGCGCCAATCACCAGAAGGGTCATGAGTGACACTCGGGAGGTTTTCATCATCTTCCCTCCGCTCGAAGATCTTGTTCTTCGTAAATCTCATCGCTTGTCATGAGAACGCGAATTTGGTTTCCATCGACAAGCTCAACGTACGGCTCACGCTGATTGAGGGCCGGCTTCTTCAATCCTGTGGGAGTGATCTCAAACCTCCGGCGGAGTTTCAGCTCACTCGCCAGGGGCGTCATCACGTACACATTCTTGAAATTCACTCCTGTGACGTAATACATTCCTTCGTTGCTGCGGAGCAGGCGTATTTCCTTGCCCTTGAGAGCCGTCGAGTCTTCGAACTCGCGCAGCGCCAGGGGAGCGACGTTGAACGAGATTGCATAGCGGCCCTCTGAGACAGTATTGTTTTCTTTGACTTTCAGAACGCTTTCTACCGGCCAGCCATAGTCAACCTGCTGAAGGGAAAAAGAAGTGCAAGACGGGAAAATGAAGACAACGGTGAGAAGAACTGCCGTGCCGAGAAGAATGCCTGGGTGTTTCTTCATCGCAGAACCTCCTGATTGTGGGGGAAAAAATCCTCAAAAAAATACGAACACTTCTGTTGCGTCTCAAGTTAATACTTCTTAATTGCAAACGCACAGAAAATCTTCGTAGGGAGGACCAAACGGCAAAATCATTCCACCGATTCTGCCAGTGAACTCTACTCATGCGTTATCCTGATTTTTTCATTTACAAGATTAGATCAAAAACGTAAGACGCTAACTCAATTGAGTATTGACTTCGAGGCCAGATTCATGTAACTTTTGACCCGATACCTTGCTTTCTCTTACCAAAATCATCCCTACAATGCCCAAAGAACCGAAACCTGCATCAAAAAAGGCGGTCCTCATTGTTGAAGACAGCGCGGATTTTTCCAACTTGCTCAAGTTTATCGTAGATGACATGGGGTATGAAGGCCTCCAGTTCGCCCTGGACAAAGACGATATCGTGTCGCTCTCCAAGGAGAAGAAACCCGAGGCTGTTTTGATGGATTTGCAGCTTCGCCGGAAAAACGGAATGCAGTACATTCAGGAGTTGAAATCGGACGGCGCGACCAAGAACATCCCCATCATCATCATCTCAGGAAGAGATCTCAGTCAGAAGGAAGTGCTTGAATTACAGATGAACGGAGTGAGATACCTTCGCAAGGGGAGAGTGGAAATGGATGAGCTGAAGAAAGTCATCAATGATACGCTAAGCGCATCCGAGCACTCGGCGAAGAAGGTACACTGATTCTCAATCCGGCCGCGCGGATTTCAGCGCTGTTCCTGCCGCTGAATCCGCAGAGGCGTTACACCCACCCTCGCAGTTTGCATACCTCGGCAACTCTCGCGACGCTCACAACCATTGCGGCCAGTCGGGGATGAATCTTCTTTTCGACCATCGCCTCTGATACGCATTCGTACGCTCTCGTGAGTTTCTGGTCGAGCCGCTTGTGCACGAGCTCTTCGTCCCAAAAATACGAATAGCTGTCCTGTACCATTTCAAAGTACGAGACCGTCACGCCGCCGGCGCTGCCGAGAATATCGGGGATGACGTGAATGC
>JACRFA010000169.1 GCA_016218065.1 Ignavibacteriota bacterium
CAACTCACGTTCATATTCCTTTCCATTTCCGAAGGCAGGTGTTTCGAGAATGCGGCGCGTGAAGTTAAAAACATCCTGACCGAACATGCCATCGAGCTGAACATGAAGACTCAGCTTCTCGAACAATTGGAAATCGTTGGTGAACGAGACCACCAAATCCGGATTGGGATCGCCGATCTTTGAGCTGGTGGGATTGCGGATCGGACGGCCAAGGGCATCCTGCGTAATTGCGCCTGTGGAGTCTCGCAAATACGTTGTGCCCCAGAAGAAGCCCAGCGGTTCACCCTCGGCAACGCGCGCTATACCAAAGCTGCCATCAACCGCAAACGCAGGACCGTTCAGCTTGGTCACCCTGTTCTTGTTATGTGAGATGACAAGTGAGCTTACCCATCGCAGGTCTTCTGTGTTCATGATGGCTGCTTTCACCGCAAGCTCGTATCCCTTGTTCTCCAACTCGCCGACATTGTCAAGAATGCCAACGTAACCGGTCGAGGTAGGAAGCGTTCTTCGCAACAACAAATCCTTGACAGTTTTGTTGTAGTAGCTGAACTCCACCGTGAAGGCGTCGTTGAACATGCCGAAGTCCACGCCGAGTTCGATTTCCGTCATGCGTTCCGGCTTCAACTTGGCGTTGCCGAGCAACGTTGAGTTCACGAGTCCGGGTCGTCCGCTTTGCGGCTGCAGCACATACACCGAGTAGCGATCGTATGTTCCGGCCGGTTGCCCGCCCGATGCGCCCCATGCCGCGCGAAGCTTAAACCGGTTGAAAGCATCGCCCATGCCTTCCCTCCACCAGTCAAAATTGGATGGCACGAATGAAAGACTTGCTTTGGGGAATGTTTGGAATCGTTCGTCCTTGCCAAACGTCGAAGCGCCGTCGATGCGCAATCCGCCGGTGAGGAAGAGGAAATCCTGGAACCCGACAGTTTCCTGAACGAAGTAGCCGTAGATCACGCGCTTCTCGCGATACTCGCTCGCGGTTGCCGTTGCTCCCGAGCTGAGCAGTGTTGCCACTGGAATCAGATCGCGCACAGATGCCGTGACGGTCGTTCCATCAAAATACTGATGGCTGAACCCGGCGGTTGTGGTGAAGGTAAACTCCGGAATGGTGAGGATATGGTTGGCCGTAACATCGTTGTTCAAGAGCTGCACGTCGGCGACGGCTTGCTGCGAGAAACCCGTTGTATATCCCGCCGATGAGCCGATCGGTATCTGGCGATTATCGTTCTGCTTGTATTGATCGTAGCCGAACCGATACTCGATGCTCAAGTCAGACAGCGGCGTGGCGATGAAGTGCAGACTGCCGGTGAACCGGTTGATGTATTCGGGAGATTGCCATTTCGCAATTACCTCCAGCTCATTCGCGAAACCGCTATTGGGCGGAGTCGGAAATTTTCCTTCAGCGTTTGCATGCAGGTCGAACCAATTCGGCTGGAACGCGAAGTTGGTGATCACACCTTCGCCGCCGACGATTCCGCCGTTAGGCACGCGATTGGATTTCGAGGCGATGTAGTTTGCGCCAACGCCCATCTTGATCCAGTCGCTGATATACTGATCGAGATTGGCGCGGAAGTTCATCTTGCGATAGTCCGTTGCCTTGACAATGCCCGACTCGTAGCCGTATGTTCCGCTGACATAGTACTTCGTCGCTTCATTGCCGCCGGAGAGCGAGAGAAATTGATCGAACTGAAAACCGCCCTGGAAAATTTCTTTCTGATAGTCCTTCCGTTCCACTTTCGCACGAGTTATGACCGTGGGCGGTTCGCGGTATTCGTACAGGTTTACATCGTATGTCTTGCGGATTTCGCTGGCGCCAATGTTCGTCCGATAGGTGACCTGTGGCGCGCCGGTGGTTCCGCGTTTCGTGAAGATCTGAATAACACCGTTGTTCGCGCGCGATCCGTACAGAGCCGCCGCGGCCGCGCCTTTCACCACTTCAATGTGATCGATGTCGTTCGGGTTGATGTCGGCGATGCGGTTGTTGACGTAGCCGCCGAGATTCACCAGCTCGTTCGAGCTGTTGTCCACGATGGTTCCATCGATGATGTACAACGGTTCGGCGCTCGCGGAAATTGTCGATGTTCCGCGCAAGCGGACCGAGACGCCGCCTCCGGGCGTTCCGGAGTTCTGATTGACTTGTGCACCTGCGATTTTGCCGGCGAGCGCAGCATCAACTGTCGGCGCGAACGATTCGGTGATCGCGTTGCCGCCGACTGTGGAAACGGAGTTGCCGAGACGTTCCTTCTCGACTGCCGCGCCGGTTCCGGTCACGACAACTTCCTGTGCGCGAAGAATGTCTTCTTCCATCATAACGCGGCCCACATCAACAAGCGCCTGATCGGCAAGGTCCACCGTCAGTTGTCGGCCTTTGTAGCCGATGAGACTGAATGAGAGTGTGTACCTGCCGGGCACGAGTGATGCGAGTATCGCGAATTTTCCATCTTTGTCGGTCGTAGAACCGAGCTTCGTATTCCGGATTGTTACGTTGATGCCGACGAGGGCTTCGGTTGCCTTTGCGTCGACGACGGAGCCGGTGATGGTGTACCTTTGCCTTCCTTCTTGTGCGAGCATCGGCATCGTTGCCAACAACATCGTCAGCAGCATCCAACGCCAATACCGCTGGGCATTGTAGAGAGAATGCATGAACAGACCTCCTTGGTTATTGAATGTGAGCGTGAATTAGGATTTGAATCAACGGATTTGAATCAACGATAGAGCCGCCAAGCGTGCGTGCGTCGGGCGAACTTCCGTTCTTCGGCTTTGCATGACGTAACAATATCCTTCAGCGGCTTCCCCTCATCGATGGTTGTTCGCAGCGCGTCCGATCCAAACAGAATATCGATCGCGGGCTTCGTCTGTTCGTACTCGTACGCCCCGCCGTACCACGCGAACTGTTGCGGGTACAATTCCTTGACAGCGGCGAGAATGCTCATTGCAGTTCGAACAGGCTTGAATGTGGTTCTCTTCGTAACGTGAAGGAAAACTCCGCCGCACACTTGTCCGGCGAACTTATCGAATGTCGGTTTGAAAAATGTTGGTCGGAAGAGTATGCCCGGCAGTTTCAGCGCAGCAAGATGATCGCACAGCTTTTTTGGATCGATGAACGGCGCGCCGCACACTTCGAATGGACGCGTCGTGCCTCGTCCTTCGGAGAGATTCGTTCCTTCGAACAAACACATTCCCGGATACACCACCGCCGAGCTGACCGCGGGAATGTTCGGCGATGCCGGCAGCCATTGGTTGGTGTACTCGTCGAAATAGGTGTTCCGTTTCCAACCGCGCATCTTCACAACCTCAAGCTTCACGTCAGGGAATTTCAATTCCTTCAACATCACCGCAAACTCGCCGATAGTCAATCCGTAGCGATGCGGAACAGGAAACAGCCCGACGAACGACGTGAAGCCGGGTTCAATCGAGCTTCCTTCAACATCAACGCCATTGATTGGGTTCGGTCGATCGAACACAACAAGCTTCGTTCCCGTTCGCTCGCACGCCTCCATGCAGTAGTAGAGCGTCCACAGATACGTGTAGTATCTGCTGCCAACATCCTGAAGATCGAACAGCAGCGCATCGAGTTCGCGCAGATGGCCCGGATCAATTGTGCGTGTCGATGAGTAGAGGCTCACGATGCGAACGCCCGTGAGCGGATCAACCTCGTCGGGGCTTTCAATCATGTTCGCCTGCTCGACCCCGAAGAAGCCGTGCTGCGGCGAGAAAAGCATGTGCAGGCCGCCGCGACGCGCAAGCTGCACATGCGAGTACTCGAGCGATGAAGTCAAAGATGTTTGGTTGGCGACGAGGCCAACGCGTTGTCCGCGTCGTCGTGAAGAGAGGCGGGCAAGATAGACATCAATGCCATAATCGATGTGTCTAGGCATTGACTGTCCCCCAGCGCGTCGTACGAAAATCAAATGACGGAATCAAAGCTTGTGCAATGGAGATTGCTGTGAAGGATTACGGGAATGTTCCTCAGCCCTCAGAAGACTGCCGACAGAATCTACCAATATGAATCGTCTGTTTCAAGTGAGAGGCAGTTTCTCTTTCATCTTTCCGGTCACGTGAGTATGTTGTGTGAGTTTGATGGGATCATCTGAATTCTGAAGGCAGCCATGCGCAAGAGCGATATTTTCATCCTTCTCACCATAGCGTTCATCATCTACGCCGGATTCAACTTCTTTGTTTTCTGGCATGGGTTCGCAGCCCTGAAGATGTACCCGACCCTCAGGCTCTGGTACAGTGTCGCATATCCGGTTGTTTCGCTTTCGTGGATTACAGGCCGACTGCTTGAGCGTCAGCGCATCACGATGCTCAGCTCGGCGATGATTTGGTTCGGATCGTTCTGGCTTGCGGCGCTGGTGTACTCACTGATGATTGCGATCGCGTACGATCTGTTGCGGCTCGTGAATGCGTTCATTCCTTTTCTCCCGACACAGTTCACAACGCCTGAAGCGAACGCCGCGCTGCTCGTGGTGTCGTTCGTTGCTGTCGCGATGCTGATCATCGGCGGAGCGATCAACGCCATGTTTCCGCGCGTGAGATCGCTGCCGCTGACTATCGAGAAGACGCCGCCCGCTTTGAAATCGCTGACCGTTGTTGCTGTGTCCGATATTCATCTCGGCACAATCATTCGCAAAGGACGGCTTCAGCGCATTGTCGATCTCATCAACTCTCTGCACGCTGATCTTGTCTTGCTCCCAGGCGACATCGTCGATGAAGACATCGGGCCGGTTATCAAGCAGGATTTGGGCGGCACGCTGCGGAACATACAGGCGAGACTTGGCGTGTTTGCGACAACAGGCAATCATGAATACATCGGAGGAGTCGAACCGTCGTGCAAGTATCTGAACGAGCATGGCATCCGGCTGCTGCGCGACGAAGCTATCACGCTAGCTGATAGCATCGTGCTTGTTGGACGCGAAGACGTGAGCTACAATCGCACGGCACATCGACGCAAATCACTCGATGAGTTGCTGCATGGCATCGACCGAACGCTGCCGATCATCCTTCTCGATCACCAACCATTCCGTTTGCACGAGGCCGAGGAACACGGCGTCGATCTTCAGCTTTCGGGACATACGCATCATGGACAGATCTGGCCGCTGAGTCTCCTCACGCGAAAAATCTTCGAAGTGAGTTGGGGATACAAACGGAAGGGACACACACACATCTACGTCTCGTGCGGCGTCGGATCGTGGGGCCCGCCGGTACGCATCGGCAGTACGCCGGAAATCATGAACATTCGGCTCACGTTTATCGAGAGGAAACAAATATGAAACGCCCTGTCTCAGTAACAATCGTTGCCTTCCTCTTCATTGCCGCCGGCATTGTCGGACTCGTGTATCATGCAACGGAGTTTGATATGCGCGCTCAGTTCCAGACTGATCGTTTGCTGATACTGTTCGTCCGATTGATGGCGTTTGTCGGAGGAGTGTATTTGCTTCGAGGGGCAAACTGGGCTCGCTGGCTTGTGGTTGCATGGATCGGGTACCATGTCGTTCTCAGCATCGGACACTCAACATCGGAACTGGTGATGCACAGTGTGATCTTCGTGGGAGTGACGGCCTTGCTGTTTCTACCGGGCGCATCGAAGTATTTTCGGAAGTCGAGCTGAGAAACACGGCACAACGCTTTTCCCGCGTGTGAGATTGAGGGTTCGAAGCGAGACACTGGATTCGGACTATTTTGCGGAGTTCCTTCGGGAACGGAAATGCAGATGGTTTTGACAATCCTGGTAATCATTTGTACATTGGTGCGTAAAGTTAAGCGGTGTAACATGAGCATATCTATTCCAGACGACGTGCTTGATTCGATCCAGATGTCCGAAGCCGAGATAAGGCTGGAACTTGCCGTCGCGCTCTTTGCGCAAGAGCGGGCAACACTTGGACAAGGCGGCAAGATAGCAGGGTTGAGTCAGCTTGAGTTTCAGCGTGTGCTGGGCAGTCGGAGAATTCCACTCCACTATTCTGTCGAGGACTTTGAAGCTGATGTTCAGACTCTTCGACGGCTGACCGCGTGATGATCGTAATAAGCGACACATCACCCTTGATGAATCTCGCCGTTGTAGGAAGGCTCGACATTCTGCAACGGCTTTTTCATGAAGTCTTGGTCCCGCGTGCGGTCTATGACGAATTAGTTGTGGACGGAAAGGAAGGATCTGCCGCGATCCAATTGACACAATGGATTACTGTAGCAGATGCCTCCAACGAATCACTTGTGAATCAGCTGTGCAGACTCTCGATAAGGGAGAATCAGAAGCGATTGCATTGGCGCTCGAAACCCATGCAAACCTCTTACTGATCGATGAAGGCAAAGGCAGAATGGAGGCGCTGCGCCGAGGACTGGAGGTCACCGGAATACTTGGCGTTTTGCTGAGAGCAAAGGAAAAGGACATCATTCCACGTGTGAAGACCGTACTAGATGAGATGATAGAGAAAGCAGGATTCTGGGTCGATGGTAAGCTGTATAATAGAATTCTTGTAATCGCTAACGAGGATTAATCTTCCGGCCTCTCTCCCGCCGGTGCCATCTTCACAAGACGCGGCATGAACTTCGCAAGCGGTTTTGCGAGATCGAGCTGAGCATTCATCACGTCGTTGATGTTCTTGTATGCCCAGGGAACTTCGTCGAGTCCGGCCGAGAGAAGTTTCACTCCCTGCTTTTCCAAGAACTCCTTTGTCTCTTTCCACGTGTACGTTTTCAATGCCTGCTTGCGCGACATGCGGCGTCCCGCGCCGTGAGAAGTCGAGCGCAAGGATTCTTCGCTGCCAAGTCCTTCAACGAGAAAGCCCGGCGTTCCCATCGAGCCGGGAATGATGCCGAGAACGCCTTTGCCGGCCGGCGTCGCACCTTTGCGATGCACAATTACATTGCGCCCGCCGTGCGTCTCGCGCCACGCAAAGTTGTGGTGGTTCTCCACCTGCTTCAGCACAGCGTGTTTGAGATCGCGGATGATCGCCTCGTGAATGAGATGGTGATTGGCGGACGCATACTTTCCCATCAACTCCATCGCAGCCCAATACTCTGCGCCTTCTTCATCCACATCAAGCCACGCGAGATTGCGCGCAGCGCCAATCAACTCGGGATGTCTGTCTTTGGCAACGCGTGTATAGTAATCCGCGACCTGAGCGCCCGTCCCGCGGCTGCCGCTGTGCGAGAGCAGCGCAAGATATGAGCCGGCAGGAATGCCGAGCGCAGGTTCCTCAAACACAATCTCACCAAACTCGACAAAGTGATTTCCTGAACCCGACGTGCCGAGCTGCTTGTGGGCTTTGCTTTTAAGTTCTTTCGTAACAGGCGAGACATTCCAGTCTTCATCCATTACCTCGTGCGACTTTCGCTGTTTCCATTCTCCACCTACGCCAAAGACGGTATTATCTTCGATTGCTTTCTTGTACAGATTCTCTTGCGTGCGAACAACTTTCGGTGGAATGTCGAAGATGGTGATCATCATTCTGCACGCAATATCAACGCCGACGCCGTACGGAATCACCGCGTTGTCTGTCGCGAGCACGCCGCCGATTGGCAAACCGTAGCCGACATGCGCATCAGGCATCAGCGCACCGCTCACCGCAATCGGCAGCGAGATAGCGGCTTCCATCTGCGCTTTCGCTTCGGGGTCGATGTCGGCGCCCCAGGTTTTGTACTTCTCTTTGTTCATGGTCTTTCTCAATTCTGAGGGAACGAAGTGACCGAAGAATCTGGCAACTTACCCAACAACGAGATTCTTCACTTGGTGAAGGGACAAGAAATACACCGCAGAGTTCAACCAGGTTCTGCTGAACTGACTTCAGATCTCTGACATCTGGTGTTTGATCCTTCGCTTCGCTCAGGATGAGTTGTCACTTCGGTCCTGCGCTGCGCACTTCCGGTGTTGCCGATGGAGCGAACTGCTCAAAGTTCTTTTTGAATTTCTCCGCGAGTTCTTTCGCCTTCGCATCGTACGCCGCTTTGTCCTTCCACGTGTTCCGCGGATTCAGAATATCTTCGGGCACATCGGGACACGACGTCGGCACGTTCAGCCCAAAGATGGGATCTTGCACCGTCGGGACATCGGCAAGCGAGCCGTTCAGCGCCGCAGTTACCATCGCGCGTGTGTAACCGATTTTCATTCTTGCACCAACTCCCACTCCGCCCCCGCTCCAGCCGGTATTCACCAGCCATGAATCGACTTTGTGCTTCGCGATTTTCTCGCCAAGCAATTTCGCGTAGACCGTCGGCGGCAGCGGCATGAACGGTGCGCCGAAGCAGGTGCTGAATGTTGTCTGCGGCTCGGTCACGCCTTTTTCTGTGCCCGCGACTTTGGCGGTGTAGCCGGAAAGGAAGTGGTACATCGCCTGCGCGGGAGTGAGCTTCGAAATCGGCGGCATCACGCCGTACGCGTCGCATGTCAGCATGATGATATTCTTCGGATGGCCCGCGGTACCCGACTCGACGATATTGCGGATATGAGTGAGCGGATACGCCGCGCGCGTATTTTCCGTCAGCGCCCCATCTTCCAGATCGATGTGTCGTGAATCGGAATTCAAGATGACGTTCTCCAGTACAGTACCGAACATGCGCGTTGTCTGATAGATGTCGGGTTCGGCTTCTTTCGAGAGCCGGATGACTTTTGCGTAACAGCCTCCTTCGAAGTTGAACACGCCGTTGTCCGTCCAACCATGTTCATCGTCTCCGATCAAGCTGCGTAGCGGATCCGCGGAGAGCGTTGTTTTGCCCGTGCCTGAGAGTCCGAAGAACAGCGCCGTGTCGCCGCCCTTGCCGACGTTCGCCGAGCAATGCATCGGCATCACGCCGCTATCGGGGAGCAAGTAGTTGAGAATTGTGAAGACGGACTTTTTGATTTCGCCCGCGTAGCTTGTTCCTCCAATAATCACCAGCTTGCGCGCAAAGTTGATGACGATGAACACTTCGGAGTTTGTGCCGTCAATATCAGGAGACGCGTGGAACCGCGGCGAGTCAATGATCGTCCATGTGTCGGGCGATGTATGCACGACAGGCTCCTCCGGCTGAATGAGCAGGTTGCGTGCAAACATGTTGTGCCACGCGTAATCGGTGATGACGCGGACCGGGATGCGATACGTCGGATCGGCGCCGCCGAACAGATTCGCGACAAACACATCGCGTCCCTGAAAGTACGCACACATTTTTGCATAGAGTGCATCGAACTTCGCCTGCTCAAACGGCCGGTTCACTTTTCCCCAGGCAATCGTGTTCTCACTCGATGGCTCCCGCACGATGAACTTGTCGTTGGGTGAACGGCCCGTGTGGTGCCCCGTGTGAACCACCATCGGACCAAGATGCGAAATCCAACCTTCACGTCGCCGCACAACTTCCTCATACAGTCGTGGCGTCGAAAGATTGGAGAAGACATCGCCGAGGTTTCTCAATCCAAGTTGAGCAAGTACGGCCTTCACTTCCGTTGGCATGCGTGTTCCTTTGATAAGTGGTTGACGAATCTGTTTGCGTCCGGGGAAAGACGAGTGCCCCCCATTATTTTGTCGCATCCAACTTGAAGAAATCTGCCATCACGGTTAAAAGAGTTAGTTGGATCAGTACGAGTTCCGCGCCAAAGCGTTGATGACAGCGGAGTTGCTCGGAGCGGGGAAACAAGATAGGTGGAATGGGGGAGGATTTCAAGGTTCTTGCACGCAGGGACGAGCAACTTTTTGACGCATTGTGCATCTTCATAGTGAGACTACTCATGAACCACTCTCAAACCGACGAACAACTACTTGAGCGCATTCGCGAAGGCGATCGAGACGCGCTCGCTGCACTCTACATGCGCTACAGAAAGCGGCTGTATGTCTTCTGTCTCAGAATGCTGAAAACCGAAGCGAAGGCGGAAGATGCAGTGCATGACACGTTTCTGAAAATCTGCAACTGTGCGCACGCAGTAGAGAATTCCGAGTCATTCCAATCGTGGGTCTTTCGCATCGCACGCAACGAGGCGCTCATGGCGATACGCAAGAAAAGAGAGCAGACCGATGGCGCATCCGACGATGCGTGGGATGATGAGACGCCGCTTTCGCTTCTCACAAAGAAAAATACATCAGAGATTCTTCGCGAGATGATAGACGATCTGAAGGCGGAATATCGTGAGGTGTTGTTGCTGCGCGAGTATGAACAATTTTCGTACGAACAGATAGCAGGGATTACGTCCTCAACAGAAAGCTCAGTCAAATCGCGATTGCACAAAGCGCGACTCGCGCTTGCGAAGAGGGCGGCACCATTCTTCCGTGAAAGGAGAGAAGTATGAATTGTCGGGAGTATCAGGAAGCGACCAGCCTGTTGATCGATGGCGCTGCAACCGATGACAGGATGCGCGACGCGTTTCTGCATCTGCACGAGTGTGAGGAGTGTCGGTCGTTCTTTCGAACTGCCCTGGAGATTCGGTCAACGCTTGGCGCGGCGAGGGATGACATTGTTCCCGCACGATTAGACGAACGAGTCCTTGCCATACCGTTGAAGACATCAGCTCGAAAGAGTGTGCCGCGATTCTCCTTTAGCAGTCAATGGAGAGAACGGATTGCCGTTCCGAAACTTGCAGTTGCGTTCGCCGCAGTGGTGGTGGTTCTCGCGAGCGCTATCACGATATGGTTTTCGTTACGCTTAACGCAGAACCTGCCCGCTCAAAAAATAGTCTATGTTGTCGGTCTTGAACCGGTTGAGGTGCAGGGAACCTACAATGTCGCATCATCACAATAACTTCTTGGAGGAAACAATGAAACGCGTTCTCATTCTTTTCGCGCTCACGATCATCTGGTCGCTATGTTATGCCCAACTCGAGGTCGATACGTATCAAGTCTTGCTGAACAATCCCTCGCAGCAAGAGGAGACTGCTCCGCCCGATTCGCTCGCGCCGGATGTTCAGCCTACTCTCACCTCGCGTGCAAATCCTGTGTATCCCGAAGAAGCAGTGCGCACCGGTGTGGAAGGGACTGTTTGGGTGAAGATCTGGGTCTCGGCACACGGCGAAGCGAAGCAGGTTGTTGTGTTGAAATCGACGAACGCGCTTTTCAACGAGTCGGCAATCGATGCGGCGCGAAAATTTGCGTTCACACCGGCGTACATCAAAGAGAAGCCCGTGGACTGCTGGGTGTCGGTGCCGTTCAAATTCAAGCTTGCACCGAAGACGTCCGAGGTGAGAAGAAACGCAGCGGAGCTTCCGAAGATTGTGCGGAAGCCGACAGTTATTGTTGTGCAGGGACCTGAAGGATTGAAAAAGCTGTTGCAGTATCCCGGCGAAGCCGTGAAGAAGCAAATCGAAGGAACAGTCCACGCAGAGGTCATCCTGAACGATAACAAAAACATCGCGGAGCTGAAAATCAAAGAGGGCGTTGCAGGCGGATGCAGTGAAGAAGTGTTGCGTGCGTTGTCAACGTACAAGTTTACCGATGACAACACGCAGCACAATGGATATACATTTTCAATCGTTGTTCAATTTATTTTGCCACGGAAGAAATGATGAAGCCAAAGTCACCGGATCAACTACCTCCAACCAGGCAAATGCGGAGTAGTCCGGAACATCAAATCCTCTTGATCTTCCCTGCTCAAGTTCACGAATGACTGCTTTCGGCACAAGGACTTTTCCGAACAGCTCTTTGAGCCAATGCATGGAATGAATGCGATGAACAAAGAGCAAAGGCGAAGTATTGGAGATCGCGTCAAGCACCTTCTGACTCAAGTTCTCGCAACTCAGATTCGAATGGGAACACCTTGTACCGTCCAAGAGCCAGCAAGAATTCTGTTCGCGATAGTCCCGCTAATTCCGCTGCACTCCCAGATGAAAGGCGTCCCAGTTCATAGAGCTTCACGGCCGCAAGCATCTTAATTTCTCGCGCAAACGATTTTGCATCCGTCTTTTCAGCAATCAATACGCTCTCGGGGATGTTGACGACCACATCATTCGCATTCACGATTATTCTCCTTTCCACTTTCCTGACGAATATATAGAGAACACGGGAAAGAGATGCAACCTTGCTCTAGTCACGAGATATGCTAAAGCTCGACATTACTCTAACGCGTCTCCTTTTCTCAAATACGTCTTCAGCCAATCAAACACGGTCTCGTGCCACAGCTTACTGTTGGCGGGCTTCAGCACCCAGTGATTCTCATCAGGGAAGTAGAGGAATTTTGACGGGACGCCTTTCCGCTGCAACGCGGTGAAGAGCTGGAATGCTTCAGTTTCAGGCACGCGGAAATCTCTCGCACCGTGTACAATCAGGTTCGGCGTTTGGAAATTCTTTGCGTACGTATGCGGAGAGAATTTTGCGTACTCGCTTGGAACGTCCCACGGCGTCCCGCCGTGATCCCACTCGTCGAACCACACTTCTTCCGTTGTGCCGTACATGCTCACGAAATTGTAAACGCCGTCGTGCGTCACGAGACACTTGAACCGATCGCCCGTGTGTCCTTGAAACCAGTTCATCATGTAGCCGCCGAATGATGCGCCGGCCGCGGCTTTCAAGGTACTATCGACATACGGAAGTTTGCACGCGTAATCGACCCCGCGCATCAAATCGACAAACACTTTTCCGCCCCAATCGCCGCTGATCTCATCGGTAAACTTTTGGCCAAAGCCCGTGCTGCCGCGCGGATTCGGCGCCATCACAACGTAACCCTGTGCGGCCCACAGCGCAGGACACCACCGATACGACCACGAGTCCATCCACGCGCCTTGCGGCCCGCCATGAACAAGAAACGCAAGTGGATACTTTGCACCCTGCACCATTTTCGGCGGTTTGTACATCCATGAGTGCACCTTCGTACCGCCGGCGCCGGTGAACCAGATACTCTCGGGTTGCGGAATATCTATCGACGCAAACAACTCATCATTGACGCCCGTGATTTTTCTGAAATTCTGTCCGTTGAAATCTACCGCGTACAACTCCGCCGGACGGACGGCGCTCACATGGGCAAACACGATGGATGATGCGGTAACATTGAGACCTTGATTCGTTGCGTTATCAAAAACCTTCTTCACATCGTTCCCTGCAAGCGACACGGACCAGATTGGCTTGCGCCCCTGTTCCTCGGCGGCAAAGTAGATCGTCTTGCCGTCCTTCGACCACGCGAACTCCTCGATATGCGAATCGAAGTTTGCCGTGAGACTTCTCGGCTCTGCCGTCGCGAGATCGAAGATCATCAACTGCCAGCGGTCGGCTTCGTAGCCTGGAGTTGATTGTGCACGATACGCGACAGAGCGCCCATCGGGAGAATATCGCGGACATCCGTCGGCGGCGCCGTTGGACGTGATACGTCGCGGCAGTTTCCCGTCGAGCGGCACAATCCAAATGTCGTAGTTCGTTGTCCACGCTTCTTCGCGTGCGGTAAACGGCGACATTGTGTGGATGATGTTCTTGCTGTCGGGAGAAAAAGCAAACTCGACTCCGGAATTGAACGTCATCGATCGCGGCACGCCATCGTGGTTGCCGGGCGTGACATCAAACGGGTCGCCGGCTTCAACGCCCTGCACAAACACGTGCTGGCGTTTTCCGTCGAGCCACGAATCCCAATTTCTATAAAAGAGCTGGGTGAACACTTTTGCTTTGACTTTCCCGTTCGCCAACTCGTCCAATCTTTTCTTGTTCAAGGAATCGCTGACGGCAAAGGGTCTCTCCGAATATTCCGGAAAGACATCCGACACGAACGCGATCATCTTGCCGTCCGGCGACCAGACCGGCGTTGATGCTTCCGTTGCAATGCGTGTGAATTGCCGTTGTTGACTGCCATCGGGTTTCATCAACCAGATCTGCGACTCGCCCGTGCGCGCGGACTCGAACGCAATCCACTGACCATCGGGCGACCATGCGGCATGTCTGTCGGCTGCCGGATCGGTCGTAAGCTGGC
The DNA here is from genome assembly GCA_016218065.1 of Ignavibacteriota bacterium. GTDB lineage: Bacteria > Bacteroidota > Ignavibacteria > UBA10030 > UBA6906 > CAADGV01. Next base: position 13,849 of record JACRFA010000169.1, read on the forward strand.
GCGGCGTCCCACCCTCGGCAGAGACTATCCACAAGTCGGAGAAGTTCTTGTTCGCCGCAATGTCCGGAGTCGTCAACGTGTAGACAACCCATTTGCCGTCGGCTGAAACTGCGGGTTCGGAGACGCGTTTCATAGTGAACAGGTCGGCGATTTCAAGCGGGCGTTGTGATTGAGAGGGCGAGACGGAGCAAGCCAAGAGAAGAAGAAGGATGCTCCGAGCAAAGCGTTGATTCATAATAGTCCTAATGTTCGGTGAGCGATAGAAATCAATAGACTTCATCATGAGTACCAATATCGTGGAGTATGATAACTTCGTCTTGTGTTGATTCGTCGCGCTCAATCGTGAAAACAATGCGGCAATCGTACCCGCACGAACACGAGAACGCTTTGAAGAGTTTTCCGCTCAGCTTGTGGGTGTCTAAGGAAGGAGCGAATACATCTAACGTCAGCTGCTTAATGACTTCATCAATCG
>JACRFA010000164.1 GCA_016218065.1 Ignavibacteriota bacterium
ACTTGGTAGCCGCCGCTATCCGTGAGAATCGGCTTGTGCCAGTTGATGAAAGTGTGAAGCCCGCCAGCCTTGCGAATCAACTCGACGCCGGGGCGAAGGTACAGATGATACGTGTTGCCCAGGATAATTTTCGCGCCGACCTCATCCAGTTCCCGCTGCTCAACCGCCTTCACCGTCCCTTGCGTGCCCACCGGCATGAAAATAGGGGTCGGAATCTCACCCCTGTCGGTTTTCAGCGCACCCGCGCGTGCGTTCCCATCTGTATGTTGAAGTTCGAACTGCAATCTGGTCGTAAATTAGTCAAACATCGAAGGAAAAGCAACGAGTCACGATTCGGCGCGGACAGGCCGAAGTTTCGCCTTCAGCCAGTAGAATGTGGCAACCGCAAGCGCTCCAACACAATCGGCAATCCAATCCAGAACGCTCGCGCTTCTGTTGGGGACGGCAAACTGATGAAGCTCGTCCGTGATTCCATAGGCAGCAACAATGAGGATGGCGAACAAGTAATGATGCTTCGCGAGAAAAGGAAATCTCTCCTGATGCTGAAGCGCCCGGTTCACAGCCCAGGCAAACACAACATAGATCAGGAAATGAATGAGCTTATCATGAGCGAGAAACTCGAAGTTCGGAATCTTATCTCCCGGAACTGACGACTGCGCGAACAACGCTGCAGCCCAGAGAATCATCGGACCTTGATACCACAAGAAACGATTGCGCTTCAACTTTTCGATCATCTTCCCTCAATCTCGTTCAGTGCATCAGGAATGTTTTCAAGAATATCCAATGCCATCAGACTTCGTTGTCCGAACTTTGTGGCTGCGATGTCGCCTGCAAGCCCGTGAATGTGTACGCCGCAGTACGCCGCTGCGCCAGGCTCCATTCCTTGAGCAAGCAGCGAGACAATGATGCCTGTGAGTACGTCGCCCGATCCGGCAGTTGCCATTCCTGGATTGCCGGTCGAGTTCAAATAGACATTTCCAGTAGGAACTGCAGTAGCCGTTGGCGCTCCCTTCAAGCAAAGAACAGCATTCAGTGCCTTCGAAGCAGAACGTGCAACATCAACTCTTCCGCGTTCAATTTCTTCAGCGTCGAGATTGAGCAGCTTCTTCAATTCTCCAACATGCGGCGTAATGATTGTCGCGGCTTTTCTTTTTTTGAGGATTGAAACGCGCGCTTCCATCGCGTTGATTCCGTCGGCGTCAAGTACAATCGGCTTCTCGACTGTCTTCAACAGATGATGAACAACAGATTGCGTTTCTAAGTTCATCGAAAGTCCCGGCCCGATTGCGACGACGTCAGCCCAGCGGACTTTTTCTTCGATAGCCGGAAGCGCAGAAAGCGAGATCGTTCCTTCCTCGGTCTCGTCCAGCGGCGTAATCATCACTTCCGTCGCCTTGCGCACGAGCATGCTGTGCAGCGACTTCGGAACACCGAGAACAACTGCGCCGGCTCCGGTTCGCATTGCTGCCTGTGCGGACATGAATGGCGCGCCGGAAAGCGTGCGCGATCCTGCAACCACAAAGACACGCCCGACTGAGTTCTTGTGCGCTGAGACCGCCCGTTTCGGAAGCTGGCGCTGCACATCCAAAGCCTCGACTCTGAGCGTCGCGTTCTTTTCGGGCTTGAAGAGAAAACTCGGGATGCTGATATCAACAACTTCCACTTTTCCAGAGTGATCCCTCCCTGCCCCGACATAGTGGCCAACCTTTGCAAGGCCCATCGTTACAGTAAGATTCGCGTTGACTGCAACATTCTCGACGACGCCGTTCGTCGCATTCACACCCGATGCAATATCAACAGCCGCCACGAACGCCCCTGACGCGTTGATCCATTCAATCACGTGTTGGTAGTACCCGGTCACTTCGCGCGTGAAGCCTGTTCCGAAGATCGCATCAACAACGATAGTTGGAATCGGAACTGAGGAGAGCTTCCCCTTGGAGAGCACTTCGTCGAAGCGAATCGATGAACGCCGCGACGAGACATGTTTCAGAAGGGTGTCGAGATTCGTCTTTGCGCTTCCTTTCGGCTCCCTCTTCCTGCACAAAAGAATGACGTGAACACCGTAGCCACGATTTGCCAGGTGCCGCGCAATGACGAATCCGTCTCCCCCATTGTTCCCCTTGCCGCAAACAACGAGAACAGATTTCCCGAAACTCGCAGGCACGTGTCGTTCGAAGACGTCAACGAATGCGCGTCCCGCGTTTTCCATCAGGGCAAGATCAGGAATTCCAAACGTATTGATTGCTGAGCTATCGAGTTGCCTCATTTGCTCAGCTGTGGCGAGCAATTGCATGCGTCCCTTGTGCGGAGTGACTATAGATCGGAACGTTTATCGGATCAGAAGAAATACGATATCAGGTTCAGAATGATTGGTGGATAGATACCAAGCCCTAGAAGGGCCACAGCAGAAACGACAAGCGCTGTGGTCCCAAAACCTGAGCGTGCCATGTCCTGCTCCACCGCGAAAACTCCTTCGGAAAAATACATGAGCACAACAAGACGCAAATAGTAATACGCCGAAACGACGCTCATCAACACGCCGACAATCGCGAGCCAAGTGTATCCTGCTTGCACTGCGCCGGCGAACACGTAGTACTTTCCAAAGAATCCAGCAAACGGCGGAATGCCGGTGAGCGAAAACATGAACACCGCCATCAGCAGCGCCAGCATCGGGCGACGCGACCCAAGCCCCGAGCACTCCTCGAACGTCAGGTTCGTCCTCTCAGACGTTTCGAGAACAGAAAGAATGCCGAACGCGCCAACGTTCATCACCGTGTACGCGACCAAATAGAAGAGCACGCCTTGCGCGCCATAGCTGTTCGCCGCAATCACCCCGACAAGTATGTAGCCCGCATGAGCGATGCTTGAATACGCAAGCATACGCTTGATGCTGCTCTGGGAAATGGCAATCACATTTCCGACGACCATCGAAAGCGATGCAATAACGCTCAGGACATCGCGCAGCGGACCGCCAAGCTGCAACAATGCAGGGGCAAACACAATGAGCAAGCCTGAGAATGCAGCCGCCTTGCCTCCTGTGGACATGAACCCGCTGACCGGCGTGGGCGAGCCTTCGTACACATCGGGTACCCACATGTGGAACGGCACCGCAGCAATTTTGAAAACGAAACCAACGAGCAACAATCCACAGCCGAGCAGGAAGAGCGTCTTCGTGACCAACTGATTTCCATTTGCGATTATTGCCGGAATGTTCGTCGTGCCGCTCGTTCCGTACATCAACGCAATGCCGTACAGGAAGAACCCTGTGGCAAATGCGCCCAGCAAGAAATACTTCATCGCGGCTTCGTTGCTCGCCGGACTTCGTCGGGCAAATCCCGCAAGAATATAAAATGAGACGGACATGATTTCGAGACCCAAGAAGAGTACGACTAAGTCGGCTGCAGCAGCCATCATCATCATACCAACAACTGCAAACAACACGAGTGCATAGTACTCTCCGTGTTCAATCCCTTCCTTCTTGATATACAACTTCGACATCATCACTGTCAGAAGTCCGGCAACGCAAAACACTGTTGCGAAGAAAGCCGCATATCCTCCTGTCGTCACCATGCCGGAGAACGCTGTGCCCGCGTTCGCTATTTGGCTGATCGAAAGAACCACACCGGCAGTCAAGCCGATGACCGAAAGCCAATGGCTCATAGTTTCGGTTTTGTTGCTCACGGCTTCGATCGTGAGAACGAGAAGTCCGACGAGCGTGATGAGCGTGATTGGTCCGATTGCGAGAGTGTCTTGCCAGAGCGTGGTAAGGTCCATTTCAAATTGTCGAGAGTATGTTCATCTAGTTGTTTGCTTCGAAGCTCGCTTCTTGAGAAGTGTCTTCTGTCGGCGGCGTTCTTCCAATCTCTTACGCATCGCCTTATCCTTCTTGATGAAGGCGCTGATTCTCTTGTGGTCTTCTTCAGTTAACTCTTCTTCTGTGGTTCGGCATCTATGTCCTGTCATTGAACGGAAGGCATCTGAACTGCAAAAAGTTATGAAAAGGTGGAAAAAGAAACAAAGAACTCCGAAGGTTCATCAAGATGTCAAGAGCTTCGTGAACTCACCTTACGTTTCGTCGAACTAGATGAAGAAGAGCCACCAGATCAGCGCAAACAACGGAAGCAGAACGGGAACGCTGTACTTCACAACGTATCCAAAGAAACTCGGACACTTTACGCCGCTCTGCTCCGCGATAGATTTTACCATGAAGTTCGGTCCGTTGCCGATGTACGTCATTGCTCCAAAGAAGACGGCCGCAATTGAGATCGCCTGAATGTAGATGTTGTGATTGCCAATCAGGTACGAGACGTTGATATCGTCTTTCGGAACGCTTCCCGCCGCAACGAGGTCGCCGTGGTACTTCATGAGCGTTGCAAATGTGTTCTTGATTTCGTCTGCGTGGACTCCTGCAACCTGGGTAATGTCGGAGCCATGCGTTTGGACCAGATGCATCACCTGGCGCACCATCTCTTCGTTGACGAACAAACCGACGGCGGCGCTGAGGAAATTCAGGTACGTCGGCGCGTTGTCGAGCACCGATGACAAGCTGCCGGTGGCCCAGTAAAACTGACCGGCGGATTCAATGCCGATCTTGGTCGCATTCAACTCGAGCCAATCCAGCGCGGGAATCATTGTCGCAAAAATTCCCAGAAAGAGAATCGCCACTTCCTTGATCGGCAGAAAATTGAATTCGTTCTTCTCATGTATGGACTTCTTCGTCGTGTAGTACGATCCGACGGCTGCAAGGAGCATTAGCGCCTCACGAACAAACGGTGGATCGGTAATAAACACCGCCACAAGAATCATCGCGAGAAAGAACACATTCTGAGCGCCGCTGACTTCTCCCTCTTCGGCCTCATGTTCAGCCTCCAGTTCAGCACTTTCGGGGAGTTGTTTGAAACTCAGATAGTCGAGCGCGTAGAAGATCGCCAGAACGCCGATCATTCCAATCGCCCACTTGTACCAGAGATGTTCCGCAACCCAGAAGAACGGAATTCCTTTAAGATAGCCGAGAAAGAGCGGCGGGTCGCCAATGGGAGTCAACGCGCCGCCCATGTTGCTCACGACGAAAATAAAAAACACGACATGGAACGGCTTGATGCGGTACCGATTGACACGAATGTACGGTCGAATCAAAATCATCGAAGCGCCCGTCGTCCCGACGATATTGGAGATGACGGCGCCGATCGCCAGCAGGAAGACGTTGCGCAACGGCGTGGACTTCCCTTTGATACGAATGTGAATTCCGCCCGCGACAACAAACAACGAGCCGATCAGGGCAATGAAGCTGACGTACTCGAATCCTGTATGCAAGAGCCGCGTCGTGTTATCCAAACCAAAAACATAATAGCCAATCGTGATCAAGCCGAGCGCGACCGATACTGCCGGATAGTAGCGCTCCCACCAATGCCGATTGATAAAGGGCATCACGGCAATGGCGAGCAAGAGAAGCACAAAAGGAATGATCATGAGCGGGTTGACATCTGCCGTATGCGCAGATCCGCCGGCAAACGCAACTGTCGACAATCCTATGATCGCAAGAAGGATGTAGAACCAACGAGAAGATTTCATTATTGCCTAATGATTATGATGATGCGAATTGGTGATCACTCTTCAAGTTCGGCTAACTTCTCGAGCATCTCAGCAGTTTTGAACACGCGAACTCCGTGTAGGTTATCGAAATCCGTATCGTTCGTCCAAATTGCAGTACCGAACTTCAGTGCCAGGGCGAGCACTTGAACATCCTTCGGGTCACGGTGTGCGATGAGGCGCTTTGCATCGTCAAGCGTATCGTCAAAAAGATTGGATGGTATCGTTGTGATCGGAAATCGGTCGAGCGCATAAAACAATTCACGTTCCGAGACGCCGGACCGCGCTGAGAGAGGAGAGATGTATTTCTTCACTTCCCATGTTGCAGATTCAGTTGTAACGAAGTTGAACCTCGAAGAGAAGAGAACCGACCTTGCTTGTCCACCCAACAACGCGGCGACTAAGGGGGTTTGCGTCAATTGTGATGGCTTCCTTCTTTGCGGTCACGATTCAGTAGGTGTCTGAATTCTGCGAAATCTGCCAGGGTCCGCGCCTCACTGATTCCTTTCGACTCGAGCGACCTCCGGACCTTGTCGGTAATGGCGAATACTGTCTCTTGCTCTTCTAACTCGATGAGCTTCTCCTCGACGATTCGCGCAAGAAAGTCCTCCGGCAGAATCCCTTTTCTCTTCGCCACTTCAGTAATTCGGGAGATGAGGTCAGACGGAATGTCCATTGATGTTGCCATCGTAAGTGTCCTATCGTTCAAATGCAACAACATGATAGGAATCTTTTCGGGGCGTGTCAAGGATGTCACTTGCATGACACGATTGCATCCTTGATAAGAAAACTGAGTGCCAAAAACCAGAACGGGTTATAAGCCCACTGAGTCACATCTTTCTTTGAGCGACGTTCGTCAGCTCATCGTGAAGCTGCCGGTTCTCTCTGGCTATTAAGCATTCGTGGTTCGATTTGAGAGACTCTCACCTGCACTCCGCGCCGCGCATCCTGAATCTGCTGTATCAACTGCTTCGTCGATGCTTCAGACTTACTAAGGAATGTGCTCGGATAGAATCCAATCCAAACGATAAAAACAACGACGGGCACAAGAACAAACCACTCACGCACGTTCAAGTCTTTGAGCATTTGGTTCGCCGGATTCTCCAGCTTTCCGAAGAACATCCGTTGATAGCTCCAGAGCAAATACACCGCAGCGAGAATTACTCCGGTCGCTCCTAAAATCGCAAACCAATGATTGCCGAGCATCTGCGACTTGAATGCGCCAAGCAGAATCAAGAATTCACCGACAAAGCCGTTGAGTCCGGGGAGTCCGACCGACGATAACATCACGATCATGAAGAATGCCGCATACACCGGCATTTGTTTCGCCAGTCCACCGAAGTCCTTGATCATGCGTGTATGCCGCCGGTCGTAGATCATCCCGACGAGCAAGAAGAGAGCGCCTGTCGAGAGACCGTGATTGATCATTTGAATGATGCCGCCTTGCATGCCTTCTTCGTTCAGCGCAAAGATGCCGAGCACGACAAACCCGAGGTGAGAAACGGATGAGTACGCAACGAGCTTCTTCAGGTCGGGCTGAACGATGGAGACCAACGCACCATAGATAATTCCAATGACCGCAAGCCCGGCAAGGTACGGCATGAACTCGAATGTGGCATACGGAAAGAGCGGCAAGCAGAAGCGAACGAGACCGTACGTTCCCATTTTCAGCAGCACGCCGGCGAGTATTACAGAACCGGCCGTTGGCGCCTGCACGTGTGCATCGGGCAGCCACGTATGCAGCGGGAACAACGGCACCTTGATGCAGAAGCTGAGCGCACAGGCGGCGAACATCCACGACTGGATGTTCATCGGAATGGACGGCGCGATCTTGTACAACTCCAGCAGGTTGGTTGTGAAGACCCCGCCGGGCTGCTGTGCAGCATAGTAACCCAGCCACAAAATCGCAACCAGCATCAACAAGCTGCCAAACATCGTGTACAGAAAAAATTTCACTGCCGCGTAAATCCGTTCCTGTCCACCCCAGATGCCGATGATGAAATACATCGGGATGAGCATGGCTTCCCAGAATACGTAGAACAGAAACATGTCAAGCGACATGAAAACGCCTAACGTACCGACCTCCAGCAAGAGCATCAGCGAAACGTATCCCTTCAACCTCTTCTCGATTGATTCCCATGAGGCAAGCAGTGCGATTGGCGTCAGGAAGGTTGTCAGTACAACCAAAAGCAGCGACATGCCGTCGACGCCGAGATGATACGAAACGCGCAGCGACAGAATCCAATCATACTTCTCAACGAATTGCATGTTCGGATTTGCCGCTTCAAACTTTACAAAGAGAAGCACTGACGCAATAAACGCCGCAACGGAGAAGCCAATGCCGAGCATCTTGATAAGCGACTTCGCGTCATCGCGGATGAGCGCGATAATGATCGCTCCGGCGAGAGGGATGATGAGGATGAGTGAGAGCCAAACCGTTTCGTTCATGCAAGTACCCGAGTTCCCGTGATCAGACTGTAATCACTGTTCAACGTTCTTATTTCGTGAGCAAATATCCGAGCATCGCCACAACGCCGAGGATAAAAACCAGCACATAGCTCTGCGTGAATCCTGTCTGCACTTTGCGCGAGAATCCGCTCACGATTGCGATCAGCCGCGGCAGTCCGTTGACGATGCCGTCGATGATCTTCACATCAAAAATTTTCCAGAAGAAGAGGTCGGATGCTTTTTGCATCGGCATTACGATTACTGCGTCGTACAACTCATCGACTTTGTATTTGTTGAGAAGAAGGTTGTACGCACCCGCGTTGCTTGCGGCAAGCTTTTCAGGAATTTCTTTCTTTTTCAAATACCACGTGTAGGCAAGCCAGATTCCGCCTGCCGCAACTGCAACCGACACAATCATCAAAACGTACTCGATCGCTTCGCCGCCGTGCGGTGTCATCGTCATTTTCCTGTGTGCAACTTCGAACACAGGATCGAGCCAGTGTTCGATTGCATTGTTGCCGCCGAGACTATGCGGAATGCCGACGAAGCCGCTGATTACCGAGAGTACTGCAAGAATGATCAGCGGAACTGTCATCAGTTTTGGCGATTCATGCGGGTGCACGTGGTGATGGTCGAAACGTTCATTGCCGCCGAATGTCAGCGTCGTCAGTCGGGTCATGTAGAATGCCGTCAGAACCGCGCCGAGCAATCCTATCCCCCACAAAAAATAATTGCCGCTCGAAAATGTCTTCCAGAGAATTTCGTCTTTGCTGAAGAAGCCGGAGAACGGAGCGATGCCCGCGATGGCAATCATGCCGGCGACAAATGTCCAGAACGTCACGGGCATGTACTTCTTCAATCCGCCCATCTTTTGAATGTCCTGCTCGTCGTGCATTGCGTGAATCACCGAGCCTGATCCAAGAAACAGCAGCGCCTTGAAGAATGCATGCGTCATCACGTGGAAGAGTCCGGCGGCGAACGCGCCAACACCCAGCGCGAGAAACATGTAGCCGAGCTGACTGACTGTAGAGTACGCAAGAACTTTCTTGATGTCGTTCTGCACGAGACCGATGGTTGCCGCAAACAGCGCAGTCGCCGCTCCGACGATTGCAACGACCATCATGGTTGTGGGCGCAAGAGCGAACAAGACAGAGCAGCGTGCAACCATGTAAATGCCGGCAGTGACCATCGTCGCGGCGTGAATGAGCGCCGAGACCGGCGTGGGACCCGCCATTGCATCAGGCAGCCAAACGAACAACGGAATCTGCGCCGACTTCCCCGTGGCGCCGAGAAACAGCGCGAGCGTCATCCATACGACTGTTGTGTTGCCAACGCTCAGCGTCGATGCTTGTGCGAAGACGTCGCGGAATGTGAGCGTGCCGAACATCTGGAAGATCAGGAACATCCCGACGAGAAAACCAAAGTCGCCGATGCGATTGACGATGAATGCTTTCTTTGCGGCGTCGCCTGTTGTGCCTTTGTCGAACTTGCGATCGTACCAAAAGCCGATGAGAAGATAAGAGCAAAGTCCAACTCCCTCCCAACCCAAAAAGAGCACCAGAAAATTATCCGCCATAATCAGATTGAGCATGGCGAAGATGAAAAGATTCAGGTAGGCAAAGAACCGCCAGAATCCTTTGTCGCCGTGCATGTATCCGATTGAGTAGATGTGGATCAGAAGACCGACGCCGGTAACAATCAGCATCATGAGAATCGAGAGCTGATCGATCTGATACGCGAAGCTCACGTGAAGCGCGCCGGCTGCGATCCAGTTGAAGTACTCGACCGTATGCACGCGCTCACTCACGGGTGCGCCAAGCATCTCGAAGAACATCATGACGGCGATGACGAAGCTGATGCCGACCGTGGCCGAACCGATGATGCCGACGAGCATCTCCGATTTCAACTTGCGCCCGACGAGCCCGTTGATGATGAACCCCACAAGCGGCAGGAAGACTGCTATTCCAATGAGTTGATAAGGCATTTCACTTACCACTTTAGGATATTGATTTCGTCGATGTTCACCGTCTTCTTGTTGCGGAACAGCGCAATCACAATGGCAAGTCCAACCGCAGCTTCGGCAGCTGCAACGGCCATGACGAAGAAGACGAGCACCTGGCCTGTTTGATCGCCGAGATAGGAAGAGAAGGCAGCGAGCGTGAGGTTCACGGAATTCAACATCAACTCAATGCACATAAACACAATGATGACGTTGCGGCGAACGAGAACACCCGCGACGCCAATCACGAAGAGCATTGCACTGAGTCCGAGGTACGTATGAAGGTCGATAAACATTTCTAGTTTTCGGTGTTTGCGCTTTCGTATTTGCTTCGGATTTCGAGATGAGATATTCGGATTTGCATCATACTCGTTTCTTGGCGAGAATCACTGCACCGACTACTGCGACCAACAGCAACACCGAAGTCGCCTCAAACGGAAAGAGGAATTTTCCGAACAGCGCGCTGCCGATTCCTTCGACAGTGCCAAGGCGTGCGGCATCGGGATGAAGCTGGGCAAATTCGGACGCCGGATTCTTGAACATGATGATATACACAAGCTCCGCCAGAAATCCGACGACCAGCGCCAGACCGAGTGATTTCGAAATCGTGAGCCGCTCGGCAAGACGCTCTTCGTCCCCCAAGTTCAACAACATGATGACGAAGATGACAAGAACCATGATAGCGCCCGTGTACACAACAATCTGAATGACAGCGAGGAATTGTTGCTGCAACGTGAGGTAGAGGCCGGCGATGCAGAAGAAGTTGGCAACAAGCAGCAATGCGCTCATCACCGGATTGCGCTGCAGAATCATGCCGAGAGCAGTTCCGACGGCAACCGAGCCGAGCAGGTAGAAAAGGATTGATTCAACGGTCATGGGCTTTGATTAGGATGGAGACCAATCTGTAACTCAACCACACTCAAGATATGAGTTAATGGCCAGAGAAGCAATGAATTGACTCTGGCAACACAAAAGTCTACATTCACTCAGAGAACGATGTGAGACAATGGAAGAGAACGAAAAATCCGCAATCGATCGCGCACGCGAATACGGCATCGACATTTCATTGCTCGAGTCGTCGCTGAAGTTGACTGTTGAAGAGCGACTTCAACGCTTGCAGGAGTGGAATGAGTTTTACGAGGAGATCAAGGTGGCACGACGGAAATTATATCCTCAACTATTCTCCGATGACACAGTTCAAAGAGTTGCTGAAAACCCTGAAAAGTGAGAGCGTTGAGTTTGTGGTGATTGGCGGAGTTGCCGCTAACATTCACGGCGTGAATTATCCAACATACGATCTCGACATTTGTTATGGGCGTTCACAGAAGAACGTTGAACGGCTCGTCAAAGCGTTGGCGCCTCTCCATCCGACCCTGCGCGGCGCGCCAAAAGATCTGCCCTTCCAGTTCGATGTGCCAACGCTGAAATCTGGTCTGAACTTCACCTTCGATACTGACTTAGGCGAAATTGATATCTTAGGAGAAGTTGGCGGCGTTGGCTTTTACGAAGGAGTGCTGGCACACGCAATCGACGCAGAGTTGCTCGGACTTCGGGTTCTTGTTCTTGACATTGACGCATTGACAAAGTCGAAAAAGCACGCAGGAAGAAAGAAGGACGAACCCGTCATACTTGAACTCGAAGCCATCCAGGAACTGCTGAAGCGCAAACAGGCGCGTAAGGCTTAGCGGCTGTTGAAAAACGAGGTCGATGTCATTCCGAACCCCGACGCTCTCTGGCGGGGTGAGGAATCTGATCGCAAGAGAGAGATTCCTCAGTCGCTTCGCTCCATCGGAATGACATGAGAGCCTTTTTCAACAGCCTGTTAGTTGAAGTAATAATACAATCCAACCTGCGGCAGCGGAAAGATATTTCCGTCGCTGAAGAATGTGAACACGCCTTCCGCAACGAAATGTAATCCTCCACTCATCACCCACTCGCCGCCGAGTCCAAGTCCAGCTCTCGTTGGCGACGTCATGTCGTTCTTGTTGTCGCCGCCCGAATAGTAGTACGCAATTCCTCCAACAACGAAGAACCTCGTTCCCCCGCCGCGCGCAAGATCATACTGCGCTTCGAATCCGATGTCCGACCGGAGTTTGCCATCGACCTTGATGATGCCGCCTGTGATCTGATAGCTGAACGGCGACGGCAAATGGTGGCGGAAGCTCAGACCGAGTCCGCCTGATGCGCCTCCGAAAAATCCCAGACCAAAGACATTCTGCCTGATGCTCGTATTCTGACTTGACGGCATGATCACTTGTGCCTGCGCTGCGCCAAGTGCGAGAGTAACTATCGCGAGTGTAGTGAGAATTCGAGTGAGATGAGCGTTCAACGTTTTCATGTATCAATATCTCCGTAGAGTGTACGACAAATCTTTCGCGACGAACGGCCGGCCATAAGCTACCCTCGTGTCGCCCACCGCGCCAGTTGCGCGAGCGAAGGTTTCTTGCCGGTCGAGAGGATGGCAATCCTGAAAATTCTTCCCGCCGCAATCATCATGAAATAACTCGATGCGATCAACACCAGAATCGTTGCAACAATCTCCCCCGTCGAGGGCATCTGTACTGGAATGCGTAATGCCATCAGTGTCGGAGTGAGAAGCGGGAAGTATGTGAGAACTTTCACCCAGAGTGCATTCGGGTGCTGCATCACGGGCACGACCAATGCAATCGGCAGAATGAGTAGCATCACGAGATAACCGTTGAGCTGCTGAGCCTCCTGCTCGGTGGTCACCGGACTTCCGACGGCAAGAAATACAGCTGCGTAGAGCAAATAGCCGAGGATGAAATATACAAGCATGAGCAGCAGCTGCTGGGGCGGAGGAAATTCCGCCGTGCCGAATTTCGCGGTCGATGCCAACGCTATCAGCGCCCAGAATCCCATCTGCGTAAGGCCGAGCGCGCTGAGTCCCAGGACTTTGCCGGTCATGAGCTGCGAGGGCGTGCACGATGAAACGAGTACTTCGATGATACGATTTGATTTTTCTTCAAGCACACCTCGCACTAGCAGCTGGCCTGACGTCATGATGAGGAAGAACAATGCCATCACGAACACGTACGCAGAGAAGAATGTCTTCAGAAAACTTGTCTCTTCCTTCTTCCCCTCCTTCGAGATCTTCACCATTCTGACATCGACCTGCGTGCGGAGTTCCCTCATCAGCTTTGGGTCGAGGCCGTGTGAAACAAACTTGCGTTCGGAAATAATGTTCCTCAGGTTCTCTTCGAACCTCCCGATCAATCGGAGGTCGCCGCCCGATTTTGCGTGGTACTCGAACACGCTGTCACGCATCGCATGCGGACCGAGCACAATGTATCCTTCGATATCATCATGCAGGATGCTGCGATCCGCTTCCGCACTCTCAGCAGCCAAGTCCCCCGATTTGCCAGATGCAATCGGACGCACAAGATAGTTTGGCTGACCATTCGAGAGCGTGTACTTGCTCATCCGTGCCGCGAGCGCCGAATCCAACTCACCGCTCGCGTCTATCACGCCAATCACTTTGGGTGACTCATCCTCTTTCCCTGCAAGCAAGCCTGGCAGCACACCCATTCCAACCATAATCATCGGCGTGAGAAAAAGGCCGACGAGAAACGCCTTGCTCTTCACCTTCTCGATATACTCCCACTTGGCCACGACAAATGCCTTGTTCATGCGTGCGCCTCCTTCTCACCGACGACGTCGATGAAGATCGATTGCAGTGAAGGCTCGCGCAATTCGAATTTCCTGAGTTCGAGTGACTGGATGATCAGCGGCAGAAGTGTTTGCGAACTGAATCCATCCGAAAGCTGAAGCTCGGCGGAATTTTCATACATCATCGCCGACTTCACGCCCGGCAGCGATTTGAGGAAAGCGCCCTTGCCTTCGTATTCAAGATGGACTGTGTTGTTGCCGTAGCGCTTCTTCACATCACGGACTGATCCGCTCAAGACGACGCGGCCATGATCGATCAAGCAGATTTCATCGCTCAACTTCTCTGCCTGATCCATTTGGTGTGTGGAGAAGATGATCGCTTTGCCGCGTTGCTTGAGTTCGAGAAAAATATCTTTGAAGAGGATTTGATTGACGGGATCGAGTCCCGAGAACGGCTCGTCGAGTACGATGAGCTTCGGGTCGTGAATGATGGATGTGATGAACTGAACTTTCTGCTGGTTCCCCTTCGATAGCTCCTCGACTCTCTTGTCCTTGTAGTCGGTCAACTCAAAGAGTTTCAGCCACCGCATCGCTTCGGATTTTGCGAGTCCGGCTTCCATGCCGCGGAGTCGAGCGAAGTACAGGATCGTATCGATCAGCTTGCTCTTGCGGTAGAGGCCGCGCTCTTCAGGAAGATACCCCACCTGGTTGCGAACGGCTTCGGTAAACGGCGCGCCCTCATACAGTATCTCGCCGAGATCAGGCTGGAAGATATTCAGGATGCAACGAATCGTCGTGGTCTTGCCTGCGCCGTTCCGGCCGATGAGGCCGAGAATATGACCGGACTGAACGTCAAACGAAACGCCGTCAACCGCGCGTATGGCCGTGAAGTCTTTTCGAAGGTTAGAAACTCTAAGCATGATGTTGGAATTGGAACATTGCACCACTGCATCAGAGCACCATTGCCCGATCACCCAAATGATGCAATGATGCAATGTTGCATTGAGAAAATCACTTATGGCGTCAGCCGGTAGATCATTCTCGCAAACGGAATTGCTTCGCGCAAATGATCGAGCCCGCATATCCACGACACCGTGCGTTCAACCCCAAGTCCGAAGCCGGCATGCGGAACCGAACCATAGCGGCGCAGGTCGAGATACCATTCGAACGCTGACTGCGGCAAGTCGTGTTCTTTAATGCGTTGCAACAGAAGGTCGAGGTCGTCTTCACGCTGACTGCCGCCGATGATTTCACCGTAGCCTTCAGGCGCGAGCACATCAACTGCGAGCGCAACTTTCGGATTCTGCGGATCGCGCTTCATGTAAAACGCCTTCACCTCCGCCGGATAGCGATGCACCATCAACGGCCGGTCAAACTGCTCGGAGATCACCGTCTCATCCGTGCCGCCAAGATCGTTCCCCCACTCAAACGGAAGACCCTTCTTGTGCAGAATGTCAACCGCCTCATCATACGAAATGCGCGGCAGCGGTTTCTGTACGCGTTCGAGAAACGCGGTATTGCGTTCGAGCGTTTTCAACTCGGCGCTTCTGTTCTTCAACACGGATTGCACGATATACACAAGGAAGTCTTCCGCCAGATCCATATTGTCATTCAGATCGTTGAACGCGACTTCCGGCTCTACCATCCAGAATTCTGTAAGGTGTCGACGCGTCTTTGATTTCTCCGCGCGGAACGTCGGCCCGAACGTGTACACTTTGCCGAGCGCCATCGCGGCAGCTTCGGCGTACAATTGTCCGGACTGCGTGAGGTAGGCTTTGCCGAGATCGAAGTACTCCGTTTCGAAGAGCGTCGAGGTTCCTTCGCATGCCGCGGGCGTGAAGATCGGAGAATCAACGAGCGTAAAACCGCGTCCGTCAAAGAAGTCGCGGATGGACTTGATGATCTGATGTCGAATGCGAAGAATTGCATGCTGGCGGCTCGAGCGCAGCCACAAGTGACGGCGATCCATCAGAAACTCGACGCCATGTTCTTTCGGCGTGATAGGATACTCCTGGGCGATCTTCAGAATTTCAATGTCAGTGACATCCAACTCGTATCCGCCCGGAGCGCGATCTTCCTTCCGCACTTTCCCCTTCATCACGAACGATGACTCCTGCGTCAGTTGGTCGATGCGGTTGAAGACCTCTTCGGAAAGATTCGACTTCACGGCAACACCCTGCACCAGTCCGGTTCCATCGCGCAGAATCGGAAATTTGATTTTGCCGCCTGAGCGTTTGTTGTACAGCCATCCTTGCAGCGTTACTTCTTCGCCGACGTGCTGAGCAAGATCTTCCACATAGAATTTCGTCGCCATCGTTCTTTCAGTTTTTGTGAATCAATGCAAGTTGTCGTGCCACAGAAGAGCAGCAGAATTCTTTCAAATCTGAAATGAATATAGGAAACAAGCGTATGAGGGTCAATCAAACCCGACGTTGTTGCTATCGAAAGAGTCGGACATCGCACGAGCGCAAAAGCCGGGAGATCAGACTCCGACATCACTTGAGCGTTATGTTTTGACGTAGGGCTGCCTGCGGGCCTGCCTGCCGGCAGGCAGGGCGCGAAGCCGAACTTGTCTGCTTCGTATCAAGCGCGGTCGCCCAAAAGCAAAGCCGTATTCCGTCGATCGTGTCATGTCCTTCCCTGTCGCACGTTTTCCTCACTGCTGATCATTCGCGCCACCACGACTGGGACTCACGCTCCACACGATTCCACTCGAACTCAGAAATCGTCGCCGAATCCGAACGGAAGACGCACGCGATCATTTGGCACGGCGTTGGAAATGGTACCGAGCGAAACCACGTCATCAACAACATCAAACAAAAGGAGACTCAACATGAAACCTGCAACCACAACACTTGCCGCGATTGTTGCCCTGCTCGTCATCGGATGCAGCAATTCATCAAACCCAACTTCGACTGATGCATCATCGGCATTGAGCGCGTCGACTCAAGGTGGAGTCAGCTCTGCCCTCGCCGCCGGATCGGGAGGCAGTCAACGCGAAGTGCGCATCGAAGGAACGATCACGGCAATCGATGCGACGTACGGAACAGTCACGATCCGCGGCACGGTGGTTCAGACAGGAAGATCAACGAAGATCGAGCGCAATGGATATCACGCGACACTTGCGCAATTCAGAGTCGGTGACCGGGGCCAGGCACGATGGGCTGCCGGACAAACGATCGCGACAAAAGTCGAAGCCGTCGGAAACTGAGACCGTTGAAACAAAAAAAGCCGGACGTCAGCAGCAGACGTCCGGCGTTTGTTTTGCGACACCACTCCGCTAACTCATCGCAAGCATCCGCTGAATCGGGAACAACGCCTTCTCCATCAAGACGGGATCCATGGTAATCTCCGGCGCGCGATTCTTCATGCAAAGAAACAACTTCTCCATCGTGTTCAGTTTCATATACGGACATTCGTTGCACGCGCAGTTCGCATCGGGCGGAGCAGCGATCAGCACCTTGTCGGGAGCAAGCTTCTGCATCTGGTGAAGAATCCCGGATTCCGTCGCCACAATAAACTTCTTGCTCGGACTTGTCTGCACACGCTTCAACAACATGCTGGTTGAGCCAACGAACGAGGCCCGACGCAGAATAGGCTCCTCGCATTCGGGGTGAGCAATCAGCTCCGCGTCGGGATGTTCAACTTGAAGTTGAATGATCTTCCTCAGGCTAAACACTTCGTGGACAATGCATGAGCCTTCCCACAATAACATCTCTCTACCAGTTTTCTTGATAAGATACCGGCCGAGATTCTTATCGGGCGCAAAGAAGATTGGCTTGTCCTTGGGAATTTGGTTTATGATCTTTTCCGCGTTGCTCGAGGTGCAGATGATGTCGCTCGCCGCCTTGACTTCGGCTGAGCAGTTGATGTACGTGATCGAAACATGATTCGGGTGCGCAGCCCTGAACGCCTTGAACGCGGGCGCCGGAGCACCTTCGGCCAATGAGCAGCCTGCGTTGAGGTCAGGTAGAAGTACTTGCTTGTTCGGGTTCAGGATTTTCGCCGTCTCGGCCATGAAATGCACGCCCGCGAAAACAATCACGTCCGCATCGGTCTGTGCAGCCCGTCGCGCAAGCTCAAGGCTGTCGCCAATAACATCTGCAACGTCCTGTATCTCGCCTTCTTGATAATAGTGGGCGAGAAGAACCGCGTTCAACTCTTTCTTCAGCGTGAGTATTTCTTCGCGATAATCAATCGCTTGGTCAACGCCAAACATACAAAATCCTTTCTCAACTCTGTGCAGTCACTCAGCAGGTAGGCGTTTACTGCTTTGGCTTTCCCTTCTCGGACACATCGGTGAACTGAGCATCCTGAATATCTTTGAACTCCATTCGTGTGGCCGGCTTCTTCTCGCCGAAGTTGTTTTCGGGCCTTGGCCGCGAAGGATTGCGTGCTGGCGCCCTCACACTCCGGAGAACCATACGGATAATGCCAGAGACAATCCAAAAGAGAAGTGTAAATAGAAGAAATCTGAGCAGCATGCCCTCCCTTTCACATCACTTTCGCACAATCGGGTTATAGTACTCTACAGCGCTGTGCGTTGGCCGGAAGATCGCCCGGACCAAATCCTCGAAGTGTTCCTTGTTAGAAACGAAATCCAGCTCGATTGAGTTCACGATCAATAATGGTGTGGTTTTGTAGCGGAAAAAGAAATAGTTATAGGCCTCGTTCAAATCTCTGATGTACGACTCCTGCATGTTGCTTTCGAATTCGCGCCCGCGGAATCTGATGTTGCCCATCAGCCGGGGAACGTTCGATTGCAGATACACGACGAGATCAGGCGATGGCATATTGTGTTGAATGCTGCTGACGAGAGTCTCGTACAACTTCAGCTCTTCGTCTTGCAGATTCAGGTACGCGAAGATTTTGTCTTTTTCAAAAATGTAATCCGTCACGAGAAAGCGATGAAACAAATCGGCCTGGCCGAGATCGCGCTGCTGCTTGTAGCGGGTCAACAGGAAGAAAATCTGCGTTTGAAACGCGTAGCGTTCAGGATCCTTGTAGAAGTCTTTGAGGAACGGATTCTCTTCAAACTGTTCCAGCACCACCTTCGCGCCAATCGCCTCGCCCAGCATGTTCGCCAGCGTTGTCTTCCCCGCGCCGATCACTCCTTCGATCGCAATATAACGAAGCTCGGATTGTTGGATCAGTTCTTCGAGAGAATCTTGTTGTTGCTTTGCCAAGTCGGCTCCAAGAGTTTTCAGAGTGTGAACTAAAAGGTGATGTGAAACGACGTCTTGACAACCCGCCCGCTGTCGCGGCACGACGCAGCAAGCTCGGTAATCGTCACGCCGAGAATCGGATGAACGAGATCGGGCGCGATCTCGCGCAACGGCGCCAACACGAACTTCCTCTTCGGCAACTCAGGATGCGGAACAGTGACATGCTCATCGGAGTACACAAGCCCATCGTACATCAAAATGTCAATGTCGATTTCCCGCGGCCCCCACTGCTCGGATCTTGTTCGCCCGATCGCCTGCTCGATGGACTTGCTCTTCGCAAGCAGTTCCTGAGGCAGAAGGGCAGTCGCGACTTCAAGCGCTGCGTTCAGAAATTTCGGCTGGTCTGTCTTGCCGTACGGATCTGTTTCATAGACAGACGAACTCCAAACAATCTTCACGTCAGACAGTTGCTTGAGCGCAGCAACTGCAGCGTTCAGGAATTTCTGACGCTCGCCGACATTCGAACCTAATCCGAGAAAGACCGAGTATGTCTTCATCTGCTGAGCGAGATCTCAACCTCGACATGATCAACAACGCCCTTGACCGGCGGATGCGGTTTCCTGACACGCACAGTTACTTTCTCCAGCTTCGTGAACTCGTTCAACAAACCTTGTGCGATCGTGTTTGCTAGCGCTTCGAGCAGGTAGTACTTCTTGTGCAACACCGACTGACGAATGAAGCCGTAAACTTTCTCGTAGTCAACCGTCTTCTCAAGTGAATCGCTTTCTGCCGCCGCGGAGAGATTGCAATACATGTCCACATCGAACTCGAACTTGCCGCCAAGATTTTGTTCGTCTTCGAACGCCCCATGATAAGCGTAGAAGACGGCGTTTCTCATTCTGATGACATCGAGTGCGGACATCGATTTCAATATCTCCAATTCGTTCTAGAACTTCAAACTGACTCTGTTTGCGCCATCACTTCTTCTCGATCTTCGCCCACGTATCGCGCAACGTCACAGCACGGTTGAACACGAGCGCACCTGGTTTCGAATCATCGTCGACGCAGAAGTAACCGAGCCGCTCAAACTGAAATCGATCCTGCACGTTGGCGTTTGCCAGGCTCGGCTCAACCTTGCACGACTTCACCACTTCCAGCGAGTGAGGATTGATCAACTGCTTCCAATCCTCGCCTCCCGGCTCTTCGACTGTGAAGAGGCGATCGTAGAGTCGTACTTCTGCATTGAGGGCATGTGTCGCCGAGACCCAATGAATTGTACTCTTCACTTTGCGTGAGCTCTGCGCCGAGCCGCTGCGCGTTTCCGGATCGTACGTGCAGCGCAGCTCGATCACTTCGCCCGTCTTCTCATCCTTCACGACACCAACACACTTGATGATGTACGCGTAACGAAGCCTGACCTCGCTCCCGGGCGAGAGGCGGAAATATTTCTTCGGCGGCGCTTCCCTGAAATCATCCTGCTCGATGTAGAGCACTTTTGAAAACGGAACTTTGCGTACGCCGGCCGCAGTATCCTCGGGGTTGTTCACCGCTTCCAGCTCTTCAGCCTGACCATCGGGGTAATTTTCGATCACGATTTTGAGTGGTCGCAGAACCGCCATGACGCGTGGTGCGCGGGCGTTCAGGTCTTCACGCAAACAGTCTTCGAGAACAGTCACATCCTGGATGTATTCGCGCTTCGATACGCCAATGCGATCAGCGAAACTGCGAATCGATTCGGGTGTGTATCCCCGTCGCCGAAATCCCGAAATCGACGGCATGCGCGGATCGTTCCAACTATTCACCAAGCCTTCTTCAACGAGTTGCAGCAGCCGGCGCTTGCTCATCATTGTGTAGCTCAGATTCAATCGGGCGAATTCGGTTTGCTGCGGATGATGAATGCCAAGCTCGTCAAGGAACCAATCGTACAGCGGCCGATGAATTTCGAACTCCAACGTGCAAACGGAGTTCGTGATACCTTCGATCGAATCGCTCTGGCCGTGCGCCCAATCGTAGGTCGGATAGATGCACCACACGTCTCCTGTGCGATGATGCGTTGCGCGAAGAATGCGGTACATGACCGGATCGCGCATGTTGAAGTTCGGCGACGTCATGTCGATCTTCGCACGCAACGTTCGTGCGCCATCAAGAAATTCTCCTGCCCTCATGCGTGTGAACAGATCGAGATTCTCGTCAACCGAACGGTTGCGATACGGACTTTCTGTTCCAGGCTCGGTCGGTGTTCCCCTGTATTCGCGAATCTGATCGGCAGTCAGATCGCAAACGAACGCCTTCCCTTTTTTGATCAACCGAAGCGCAAACTCATACAACTGCTCGAAATAATCGGATGCGTAATACAATCCATCCCACTGAAAGCCGAGCCAGCGAACATCCTCCAGGATCGAATCAACGTACTCCTGCTCCTCCTTCGTCGGATTCGTGTCGTCAAATCGGAGGTTGCACTTGCCGTTGTAGTCGCGGGCAATGCCGAAGTTCAGGCAGATAGATTTCGCATGTCCGATGTGGAGATAGCCGTTCGGCTCCGGAGGAAAGCGCGTAACAACTTTCCCGCCGTAGCGATTCGTCTGCAAATGTTCATCGACGATTTCGCGAATGAAGTTCGTTCGCGGAGTATTTTCTACTGTGGTCTTCTCTTCCGCCATTTAGTGTATCCGTTCAATTGCCGTTTCGATTCTGTTGATGACCTCATCCTTGCCGAGCAGGTGAAGTATGTCGTACAATCCTGGTCCCGCACCCATTCCCGATACAGCAACACGAAGCGGGTGAATCAACTCAGCGTTCTTGACATGCAGGCTCTCGGCCGTTCGATGCAATACAGCTTCAAACGACTCCTTCGCAGAATCCGTGAGCCGGGAGAATTCCTCCGCCAATTGCTTTAGATGCGCAGGCGACTCTGCCTTCCATCTCTTCTTCACAACATCCTGGTCATACTGTTCAGGGCGGGCATAGAAGTATGGACACTTCTCGACGAAATCTCTGGCGAACGATGCGCGATCTCGCATTGCGGTGATAACGCCGCGCAAATACTCGTCGCTGAACGACTTTGCAGCAAACTCAGAATCCGCCAGAACGTTTCTGAGCATCTGAAGAACTTGAGCGTCCGGAATTTTTCTGAGATGCTCAAAGTTCATCCAATCCAATTTTTCGAGATTGAAGACTGCCCCGCTCTTCCCCACGCGTTCAAGCGAGAACTCTTGAATCAACTCCTCCAACGAAAAGATCTCGCGCTCGTCGCCGGGATTCCAGCCGAGCAGCGCAACGAAGTTCACGAGAGCCGGGGGCAGATAACCCTTTGCCCGGTAATCTTCTACAGCAACATCTCCCTGCCGCTTGCTGAGCTTGGATTTGTCCGGATTGAGCAGCAGCGGCAGATGCGCGAATTGCGGCAACTCCCAGCCAAAATATTGATAGAGCAACACATGCTTTGGCGTGCTTGAGAGCCACTCCTCGCCGCGAATCACGTGCGACACTTGCATCAGGTGATCGTCCACGACGTTCGCGAGATGGTACGTCGGATAGCCATCCGACTTCAGCAACACCTGATCGTCGATCTGCTCGGTGGCAAACTCCACGTGGCCGCGAACAATGTCATCGAACGCTACGGTCGTTGCGTCGGGCACGCGCAGCCGCACCACATGCGGTATTCCCGCATCGAGCTTCGCCTTCACTTCCTCCGTCGTCAGCTTGAGCGCGCGACGATCGTACTTTGGCGTCTGTCGAAGCTTCTCCTGTTCCTTGCGCATCGACTCCAGCTCTTCGGCAGTATCGAACGCGTAGTACGCCTTCCCCTCATCAACCAACTGCAGCGCGTGCTTCCGATACATGTCAATCCGTTCCGATTGCCTGTACGGCGCCATCGGGCCGCCAACATCCGGCCCCTCATCGTAGCTCAAGCCCGCCCACTTCAAAGCCTGGATCAGATTCGCTTCGGCGCCTTCAACGTAGCGTCCGCGGTCAGTGTCCTCGATGCGAAGAATGAACACGCCGTTCTGCTTTCGTGCAAACAGATAATTGTAGAGCGCTGTGCGTAATCCACCGACGTGAAGATATCCGGTGGGACTCGGGGCAAAACGAACTCGGACGTTGGACAATGCTGTGTTACTTGGA
>JACRFA010000166.1 GCA_016218065.1 Ignavibacteriota bacterium
CAACGATTCGCGCTTCAGCTCAAAGATCTTCAATCGCAAAACGACGAGAAGGAACGCAAGCTCCGTGAGGCGCTGCAGAACGAGCTGGAGCTGCGCAAGCGTCAGCGTGAAGTCGAGGAGCGCGAGAAAACCATGCAGCTTGAGATTCAGAGAATGATTGATGACGAGCGAAAGCAAGTCTGGACTGAAGCAGCATCCAAGATTTCGGAGGAGCATCGCCTCAAGGATGCGGAGAAGGACAAGCAGCTTGCAGACATGAAGAAGCAGATCGATGACCTGCGACTGAAGGCCGAACAAGGCTCGCAACAGGCTCAGGGCGAAGTCTTCGAAGTCGAGTTGGAAAATATCTTGCGCGCAACATTCCGCACCGACGACATACAGCCCGTGCCGAAAGGTATTCGCGGCGCCGATGTTGTGCAGCATGTTCGCACGCAGCTTGGCAACGCGTGCGGCTCAATCATCTGGGAGTCGAAGCGAACGAAAGCCTGGAGCGACGGCTGGATTCAGAAGCTGAAGGACGATCAGCGTGAAGTGAAGGCCACCGTTGCCGTTCTCGTCTCGACGGCGTTGCCGAAACAGATCAAGCATATCGGCAACGTCGAAGGCGTGTGGGTAGCGGATTTCGCGGCGGCGATGGGACTTGCGTTGGCGCTGCGTCAAGGTCTTGTTGATGTTGCGCGCACGCGGGCATCAGTTGCAGGCAAGGGCGAGAAGATGGAGATGGTGTACAGCTACCTCACGGGTCAGGACTTTCGGCAGCGGATCGAGGCCGTGGTCGAAGCCTTCGTTGCGATGAAAGACGATCTCGACGCCGAGCAGCGCGCGATGCAGAAGATCTGGTCGAAGCGCGAGCAACAGTTGATGCGCATGATCAAGAACACCTCCGGCATCTACGGCGACTTGCAGGGAATCATCGGCGCCGCGCTCCAGCCGATCTCGCGGCTTGAGCTGCCGTCGGGACCGTTGTTCTCTGATGAGATTGGTGGATAGTTGATACCGGGTCGTTGAACATTGCCCCATTGACCCGCATTGAACTCTGAAGTTCGAAGACTCGACTCGTAGGGACGGGCATGCCCCGTCCCCACGGATTGGTACAAGGATTCAGCGCATCATTCACTGCAACATCATTGCAGCTTTTCCGCCGAGAGCGCCCTCCCGATCGCTTCGTAGAACGTGTTTTGTATTCCCAACTCGATGGAAGAAACACCTTGCGCGTAGAAGCCCCCGATCACTTGTCCATCTTCGTATTCGTAATGCACGGTGAAGTTATGAAGCTTGGTCACCTTGTTCAAGTAGTCGTACTTGATCCCGAACTTGAACGTCGTGGCCTTGTTCCCGTCCTTCATGACGATCATGATGCCGTCTTTCATTCCCTTCTGTTCTGCGGGCATCTTCTCGATCTTGTAGCTCCAGGCCATCATCGGATTCGAGGACTTCTCAATTTCTACTGTTGCAACTGCGAGCGGCTCTGTGTCGATGTACTCCAGCGGAGTCTTGTAACGCAGCTCGGCTTTGTCGTAGAACTTCAGCTCCGGCGCATCTCGTGTAAATCCCGCGACATGCACAATGTAGAGTTTCCAACCCGGGCGGGCTTTCTTCAACCACGAGATGAGAGAGGTAAAGTCGGCCTGTTTTTCCGAGAGCGTGAAGCGGCTTGAAACCCAATCTGCGGCAGGCGTGAAATTGATTTCGTCTGCTCCAATCTCTTTCCATTTCGGAACGTCGTTGATGGATGACGGCCACTGCGTAGAGAGCTGCGCCCCTGCTTCATCATGAGAGACGTAGAAGAGTGTGCGAATGTAGTCAGCCTTGTGTGTCGCGACTTTTTTGCCGAGGGATTTCTTCAACGCTGCAAGATGCTGAGCGTAGGTTTTTCCTCCTTTGAGAAGAAACCTGCTATGCAGCTCAACATCCTCGCCTGCCGTGATGAAGAACTTTCCGTCTTTGTGGTGAAAGATGCTCGCATCAAACTCCGCAAATGCCGGCGCTTTCGCCTGCGAGACGGCCGCAGTTCCCCAACCAAACGTGCTAACATACCGCTTATCAAGATCTTGCGCGAGCAACTGCGTGCAAAGGAATACGCTCATGACGAATGTCATGAGTAAGTGTGTCCTGAACATGGTGGTACTCCTCGAATGAAGTGATTGGAAGGTTGGTGATGGATGATGGGACTCCGCTTAAACTTCGGGAGGAATCACACGAGAAGCAAGTTTTTCCAACGCTAATCCTGAGGAAGCCCTTCGACTTTTTCTGGGCCTCCGGCCGGTTCTCCTCGTCATTACTGAACTGCATGCCTGCCCGCCGATAGGCAGGGCGCGAAGCCTGACTGCCGTCAGGCAGACAAAGGTCTCTCCCAATCCAAGCACACCCAACTCTCGTATTCAGTACAAGTCCCACTACGCAAGAATCACTCATGAAGAAGCTACTCTCGCGGCGTACGCTCATTCTGCTTCTCGCTGCGCTCGCCGTGTACGTCTCCGTCGATCTCTTCTATCCGTTCACGACAGACTTACGCTCGTTTGATCCGAACGAGCTGGGCAGGCTCGACATGGAGATGTGGCGATCGTACTACGACAAGAAGCCGGTGAAGATGTTCTTCCAACTTGCAAAAGTTCTTCGCACGCAGTATGAGTTTCCGGTCCTCCGCTCGTTTGTCGGAGCGTACCATGCGGGAAAGGCCGCGTTCATCTTCAAGGATGGTAGGGAGCGAAGCGACTACGAACAGGCGCTGCCGAATTTGCGGAAGTACTTCCACGCGATTCATGCAATCGGGAACATCGACTTCGACATTGAGCAGGCAACACGACTTGAGTTGGAATGGTGGATTGTCCATCGACAGCGGGAGCGCTACCCGGAGGAAGAACTCGGCAGCGCGTGCGCCAACGCGGCGGCGGAAGTCTATCGCATCGAGCCGGAGTCTGCGTTGGAACACGGACGCCTGCGCGCGACGGCAATGACTATTCGAGACACGAAAGCAAAACTCGGCGGCGTAACCGAAGCAGATTGGCGTGAGATCGAGCGTTTGCTCAAACAATGCTACACGTCGCTTCACGCGTCCGTTGCCTCACATGTTCAGCCAGTAACTCGCCTTCAGCAGTAATACATTTCCCGGACTCGTGCGAAAGGCGCTTCGGATGTCGTCGCCGAGCGAAGAGTAGAAGTTGCCATTGCCTCCTTCGCGTGCATGCGACCAGACGAGGAACAGCGTGCTGCCCGGAATGTACTCCCAGCGCAACACCAGGTTCGTATTCACCGACTGAGAATTGAAATCAGGACTTCGAACGCCGAACATCTCAAGCCCACTCAGCGAGTGCAGTTGTTCGTAGTGTCCCTTTGCGAGAAAGAGTTGTCCGTACAGTTGCAGTGTAAGATCGCGCGTAAACGTGATTGTGCCGCGCAGCGTGAAGCTCACCTGCTCGGTCGTGCGATCGCCGAAGATGCTCGAACTCCCCACGTTCGTCACCCACGATTCCTGGTTCTGCGTGCGATTGTAGCCCGCGTCGAATTCATACTCCATCCACGAAAGGGGGCGCACTTCGATACCCAGCACCGGTCCCCACGCGAATTTCCGTTTGCTATCCCACCCGGTATGAACGCTCAGCGAGCCGTTCACAACTTGTCGTTCATCCGAGTCAATGCCGAGGTTTACTTCATAGCGTGATGACTTTTGATAGAGGCCGTTGCCGCGTGTCTCGCGATCATCATACTCGCCAAAATCAGAGGCGCCGTTCAGGTTCAGCGTCCAATAGTTCTGGAAGAGAATGCTCGTGCTGAGCTTCAGTTCACGGAAGAGATTGACGCCATCGAAGTTCTCCCGCTCGTGCAGAATGCCCGTCACCGAATACGTGCGGACGACGGCTGCGGGCCTGTCCTCTTTGTATGTCCATGAAGCAAAGAGGCCGTAGTCATTCGGGCGATTGAAGAAGCCGACGTCGTTGATGTTGTAGCCTTTCGACGTGAAGTCAACGCCTGCGGACCAGAGCCAATGCTCTGCGGCGATGCGCGAGAAATTCACTTTGCCTGCCGAGCCGAAGCCGCGTTCGCCGCGCGTCAGCAAGTGGTTCGCATGCGACATGCCGAGGAACCCATCGAGTTGGAATGTGTTATCGAATTTCAGATTCCAGTCGGCGCCCGCCGTAACGCCCGGCAGCCGATGCTGCTTCGCCGTCGATGTGAAGATCACGCCAACGACGGAGTTGTCCAAAACATCCTGCCGCAGGCGCAGAACGTTGTAATGCGCGAACGGCTCGATGATCTGCTCCGATGAGTTGCCGGCGGAGTCGGCGACGGTTGCGCGCATCTCTTTCGTGAACGCTTGCAGAATGCCGACTGACGTTCCCGCGTCGGTTTTGCCGGAGACTTTTGCAGCGCCGAGAATCGTCGCGGCGTGCGGCATTGCGGTAATTCTGCAGCGTGCTGGAACCGCCGCCTCGCCGGGGTGCAATGCGCGACCGATGCGTCGCGAGTAGAACATGCCCGGCCCGAACGCGTCGCCGAATGTTGTGAAGCGGATGATCTGCGTTCCTTCGATAAAGAACGGGCGCTTCTCAGGATAGAACGTCTCGAATGTCGAGAGGTTCAAAACGGCGGGGTCTGCTTCGACTTGGCCGAAATCGGGATTCACCGTTGCATCGAGAAGGAAGTTGTTCGACAGACTGTATTTCACATCGAGGCCCGCGTCTCCGCTGAACGCATCGATGCGGCGTCGCGTAACTTGTTCCGGCTGCCAATCCTGCTTCGTGACGACGAACGGCAGCAGCTCAAGCCGCCGCGCGTTCGGGAGAGAATCCAAGCCTGTGAGATGGCCGAAGCGTGATACGAAGCCAGTTTCGCTTTTGGGTGTGAATGTCCAGCGCGACGTTTCTTTCTTTCTGCTGATGTAGCGAATGAAGTTGATACCCCACTCCTGTTCGCCTGCAATGGAGCGATAACGAAGCACGCTCAGCGGAATTCTCACTTCCGCCGACCAGCCATTGTCGAGAATCCGCGTCTCGAGATCCCATACAACATCCCACGACGCGTCTTCCTTGTTTGCATCTTCGTACTGCAGAATGTCGATCTTGACGCCGGCAGGATTGAACGTGAACTCGTAGCAATTCTGGCTGTCGTGAAATGAGTCGATGCGAATGGAAGCGAAGTCCGATTCGATCTCATTGTCGCGTCGAGTCAGCCGCGCCACAATTCCGTCGGGCCGAGCGTCGTAGAACATGCAGCCGAAGTACACGTTGCTGTCGTCGTACAGCACGCGAATCTCCGACGGCTCAGAGGCTGGGCGTCCTTCGTCGGGATCGCGTTGCGTGAACGCAATCGCCGGTTGTGCGCGGCGCCAGGCGTCGTCGTTCAAGAAGCCATCAACGTGCGGCGCAGTTGAAACTCGCTCGGCACGCACCGCTTTCGAGCCGTCGCCGGCAATCGCTGCAAACGGAAGCAGTGCACATCCTAACACAAAAATCAGGATAGAACGCATTGGTTGAAGAGTGATGTAGTTGTATCAGAGAAGATTCGGTTGATCCTTGTTGAGAGTACTGCACAAGGTTCGGTACAATCTAACTGATTTCGCGTTGCATTTCCAAATCCCGAGTTGATGAAGTCCACTCTTTTGCCTATCTTGTGTCCCAGATTTCCCATCACTTTTCAACAATCAATCCGGTAGGCGCATAATGGACACGACTCAACTCGCTATGTTCTTCCACCTGATTGGCTTTGGCCTGCTCGCGACGATGAACGTCAGTGGTTGGCTGCTGAACGCTCAGTACAGAAAAGCGGCGGACTACAAATCCAAGTTGATTGTTCTTTCCAGCGCACGCGCCATCGGGCTTCTCAGTCCGTTGGCCATCGGCATCGTGCTTCTCACTGGCATCGCGAACATGATGGTTCGCGGACTCGGATTCACGACGGAAGTTTGGCTGGAAATAAAAGTCATTCTCTTTCTCATTGCCGCGACCAACGGCGTTCTCTTTGCGATCCGGTCAAAGAAACGCGGTGGGCTTGTTGCGCAGCTCGCCCAGGGTTCGGCGCCCGGCGGAAGCGAGGCAACGCTCGCATCGATGGACAGATTGGCGTCCGTCTTCAACATTGTGCAATCCGTGCTGCTCATTTCGATTCTCATTCTGACTGTCTGGAAACCCGGAAGGTTCTGAAGCTCAAGGAGACCTGCGTGCGCCAATACCAGCTGTTCATCAACAATGAATTTGTGGACGCAACCGACAAGCGAACGTTTAACGGCGTCAATCCTTACAACCAGGAAACGCTCGCGACGTACGCGCGTGCCGGCGCTGACGATGTGAACAAGGCAGTTGCCGCGGCGCGTGACGCGTTCGATAACGGTCCGTGGCCACGCATGGCGCGCGAAGAACGCAGCGCACTTATCAAAGCCATCTCCGACAAGATCAACGAGAACAAGAAGCTCTTGACTGAGTTGGAAGTTCTCGATTCCGGCTCGACACTCCGCAAGGCCGGCGAGGACATCTATCTCAGCGCGCGCAATCTGGCGGGCTTCGCAAAGCTCGGCCTCACCGATCTTGATGGCGAACTGGAAGGCGTATCGAAAGCGGGATTCAGCAAGAACTTGTTGGTCCGCGAACCCATCGGAGTTGTTGCCGCGATCATTCCGTGGAATTTTCCGCTGAAGATGGCTATCTGGAAAATCGGACCGGCGCTTGCTGCCGGAAACACCGTCGTGCTCAAGCCATCCGAGGAAACGTCGCTCAGCATCATGGAGTTGGCGAAGCTGATTCAGCAGATCGGATTGCCAAAGGGTGTGCTGAACATCGTCACCGGATTCGGGCCTGAAGCCGGGGCGGCGCTGGTGCGTCATCCGCTGATCGACAAGATTGCGTTCACCGGATCGACCGCAACAGGCCAGCAGATTATGCAAGCTGCCGCGGGCAACCTCAAGAAGCTCACGCTCGAATGCGGCGGCAAATCGGCGAACATCGTATTGGATGACGCGGATCTGGAAATGGCGCTCGATGGCGCGATGTACGGCATCTTCTATCACGCCGGACAATGCTGCGAGGCGGGCACGAGACTGTTACTACCCAACTCCATTGCGGATGAGTTCGTGCAACGACTGGTCGAGAAGACGAAGAAGCTGAAGCTCGGCGATCCGATGCTGCCGACAACGGATGTTGGCCCGGTCGTGTCGCAGAAGCAACTCGATCGCATTCTTGGCTATATCGAAAAAGGAAAAGCTGAAGGCGGGAAACTTCTCTCCGGCGGCAGCAAACCGAACTCACCTGAATGTGCACGAGGCTTCTTCGTCGAGCCGACTCTCTTTGATCATGTTGACAACGCATCGACAATCGCACAGGAAGAAATCTTCGGCCCCGTGCTATCCATTATCCGCTACACAGCGGATGAAGATGCGGTGCGTGCGGCGAACAATTCCATCTATGGCCTCGCCGGTGGAGTCTGGTCGAAAGATCCTGAGCGGGCGATGCGCGTTGCGAAACGTTTGCGCGCCGGAACAGTCTGGATCAATGAATGGCATTTGCTGAATGAGCGCGCGCCATTCGGCGGATACAAGCAGAGCGGCATCGGACGCGAGTTCGGCATCGACGGACTGAAGGAATACACCGAAGCCAAACACATTCACATCGACGAAGTCGGCATCAGGGCGAAGAAGACCTGGTACGATACGGTCGTCCCAAAAGAGTAGAATCAAAGAAATCATCCGAGCTGAAGCTCAGGGTCGGATCACAAAAAAAGTATTCTGCATAATTCATCTCTCACCACACACATAGGGTTCACTATGAAGACACAAACAATTTTTCTTGCAGCGCTCGCGGCGCTCGCGCTGATTGGTTGCGGGACGGAAAAAATGCAGCCCGTGCCGGTCGGCGAAATGCAGGAGTATCGCGATCCCGGTTTCGGGTGGTCGATCAGTTATCCGAAGAACTGGCCTGCGCCGCTTGCTGAAGTCGGGCGCGCACGCTTCTACAACGAGCAGGGCGTCGATCAGAAGTTCACCGTGCCGAACGAACCGGGAACCCTCGGCGCTGAAATCAAAGTCACAACCATCAAGACCGGACAGCCGGCCGAACAGATTGCCAAATCGATCGCCGAGATGAAGGCGGGCGGATATAAGGTCGATCCGGAAGAGAAAGTCACTGTCGCCGGCATCGCAGGTACGAAAGTCAAGTACGGCGCCAACTACGGAAAGAACAGCATCATCTATGGCCACTATCTCTATCTCCCTGCCGATTCGATGGTGTATGAACTCGGCTTCTCCGGATTCGAGCAGTTCTATGAAGCCTACGCGCAGGTGTTCGATGCGTCGTTGAATTCCTTCAAGCTTCCGAAACCGAAAGAGCCAGGCCGCGATGAAACACTCCCGTCCGATGTTGTCATGCCCATCAACGGCAAGATGTTTTCATTCGAGGCGCCCGACAACTTCACATCGACGAGTCCTGCAAAAGGCAAGTATGAAGAAGTTGTCGAGCTGCGAAGCGAGAAGCGGCAGGATTGCTCGATTCGATTCGACGTGCAGCCTGCGAAAGGTTTGACGTTGGAAAAAGTGTTTGATCAAAACAAAGGCTTGCTCCGCGGAGGCGCAGCCGGAAAGAGCACGGTCGGCGGCGAGCAAGCAATGACCCTTACCGGTTCCGTGACAAAGGATGTGCAGCGACGATTCTACTTCATCGTCAAAAACGACAAGATCATTCGGATCACGACAGATTGGTTCAAGCCACAGACGGAAGCGTACAACCAGGCCTATGGAAAAGTCATCGCTTCAGTGAAGTTCAAGTAAACACATCGGCCGGGTCACGGTGTTTTCGGCGCCGCGACCCGGCTTTTCATTCCTCCATTTCTTTGAAAGAGAATATGAATCCTTCGATGGTGACAACAGCATTCACGCTTGACGGCTATCGAATCACAAGGAACATCGGCGTTGTGCGCGGCATTACCGTACGTTCCCGCTCGATCATCGGCAACATTGGCGCTGCATTTCAGATTTTGTTTGGGGGAAATATCTCGTTGTTGCAGCAGTTGTGCGAGCGCGCCCGGGGCGAAGCCTTCGCGCTGATGATGCAGCACGCACAGGAAGTTGGAGCCAACGCGATTGTGGGTATGCGCTACGATGCCAACGAAGTGATGTCCGGCGTGACAGAAGTGCTTGCGTATGGAACGGCAGTCGTTGTGGAAAAAATCTAGCGGCCGCCTCCAGTCATGATTTTCATTGACATAACCTGAGAGAGCCATGGTCAAAGTCTTGCATCCGAGAACTCGCGCCGAAGAGTACGAGTACAGAGCAAAGCATTTGAAAGATGAGTTTCACATGTCCGGGGACGGCCCGAAGTCCACCGCGTTTCGCATCGACAAGGTGCTTCGCCATGTGCCCTTTGCTTCGGGCGACCGGGTGCTCGACATCGGACCGGGGAAGGGACTGTTGTTCGAGCGGATTCACGCGCGCGTGACCGAGTGCTGCGGCATCGATGTTACACCGGCCATGGTGGAGAGACTGAAAGAGAAATTCGACGGATACCGCAACGTATCACTCACTGTCGGTTGGTCGAAAAACCTTCCCTACCCGAGTGCGTACTTCGACAAAGTTCTGATGACGGGCGCATTCTGTTTACAGGAGACGAAGGAAGAATGCATGCAGACTCTCGCCGAAATTCGGCGCGTGGCCAAACCCGATGCGCTCATCTTCATCAGCGATATCGCCATTGTCGATGAATCGACATTGAGTCCCGAACGCCTCTCGCCCATCAGTCGCGTCACGCGAAGATTCCGGCAAGACGGCCCCGTGGATTTCATTCGCAGCATAACAGGATTCGTTGTGAGAAAAACACGCGTTATACTGGAGGTCGAACCGGTGATCGTCGAATCGACTCGAGGCTCATGGTTTCCTCACGAAGAGTTCATCGCGATGTGTCGCAGCGCCGGACTCGATGCGCGAGGCTTTCAAACTGAGATGATCATTGGTTTGTCGCCATCGAGAAACGATTATCTTATCAGACCATTGTCGTGAAGCGAGAGAGTGGAAGAAGATTGATTCTACTTAACAAGGAGGTGTTCATGAAGTTCAGCGCAGTTGTTCTTGCAGTATGTCTCTTCGTCGCCTTGAGTGATGCCCAACAGAAGCCGCTAAGCCCGCGCGATTCAGTTTTTTGCCGGATCGACACAAACGTGATCTCGGTGAACTACGGCCGCCCATCGATGCGAGGGAGAACAATCATGGGCGAGCTGGTTCCGTGGAATGCAGTGTGGCGGACGGGCGCCAACGAAGCGACCCATCTGAAAACGAACTTCGATATGCGACTTGGCGGCGTTCCTTTGACGCGCGGAACTTACACGCTCTGGACTCTTCCTTCCCCCACCGGCTGGAAAATCATCATCAACAAACAAACGAAACAATGGGGAACGAAGTACGACGAGTCGCAGGACTTTGCCCGCTTTGACGCCGCCGTGGAGCAACTCGAAACGCCCGTCGAAACACTGACGATCGCCTTCGATGTGACTGGCAAGACTCAAGGTCGATTGAAACTGATGTGGGAGAAGACGCTGGTGTGGACAACGTTCGAGAAGGCAACGAATGTTCGTCCGCTCAGTCCGCTCGATTCGTCAGAAGTGTTTCTCAACAATCGCAAAGTGAAGGTGAAATACAGCAAGCCGTTCGTCCGCGGAAGAAGTATCTGGGGTGTCGTCGTGCCGTACGATTCCATCTGGAGAACAGGAGCAAATGCAGCGACTGTCTTTCAAACGGAAACAGATCTCGCGATGGGAACGGTCAACGTGCCCGCTGGCGTGTACACGCTCTACTCCAAACCGACGGAGAACGCGCTTGAGCTGATTATCAGCAAGAAGGGACCGGGAAACGCCGAGTACGATCCGACACAAGATCTCGCGCGTGTCACACTCGCGCTGCGCGCATCATCGGCGCCAATCGATCCATTCAGAATCGCCTTCGAGCAAGGAAGTCAGAAGAACGCCGCGTTGATGAAACTCGGTTGGGCCGACAGAGAATACGTCGTCGATCTGACGGCGAAGTAGATTCTTTCATGCATAGACTCTGGCCAACGCTTGCGTCAGAGTCTATGTTGCTTCTTGCCTGACCTTGCCGTAACTTACTTCCGGTTCTTCTCCCCGAACTTGTTCACTCCAACATGATACAGCTTCCTGACTGCGCTGGGTTCGCGTCGAAGCGACATCTTCACAAACTGAAAGCATACGTATGGACATCAAAGGTAAAACTGTACTCGTGATCGGCGGCTGGGGTCTCGTCGGCTCAGCCGTCTGTAGAAACTTCATGGAACATTCCCCGAAGCGTATCATCGTGACATCACTCTTAAAATCCGAAGCGCTTGACGCTGTAGCACAATTGAAGGCAGACTATCCTCAGGCGGGCAAAAACTTCTTCGTTCCCTGGTGGGGAAATATTTTCGTCAGACATCAACTCAAGGATATGCCCCGCGAGCACATGCTCGGCGACATCAAATATCGACAGATGATCATCGAAGATATTGTGGATGAACTGACGCCTGCGGTGTTGAAGCGCTCGAGCCTCTACACGCTCATGCAGCACTACAAGCCGGACATTGTTGTTGACTGCGTGAACTCCGCCACGGGAATTGCCTATCAGGATATCTTCCAGGTGTCGCGTGAAGTGCTTCAACAGATTCGCGCATCACGCAAGGATAAGCGCGCAGAGCCGCTCGCAGTCGCAACCGAGAAACTGCTCTGCACGCTCTACGTTCCCCAGCTCATCCGCCACGTGCAACTGATGTATCGTTCGATGAGCGAAGTGAAGACGAAGATCTACGTCAAGATTGGAACAAGCGGCACAGGCGGCATGGGATTAAACATTCCCTACACACACAGCGAAGAACGGCCTTCACGTGTGCTGCTGTCGAAGTCGGCAGTCGCGGGCGCACACACACTGTTGCTGTTTCTGATGGGCAGAACGCCCGACGCTCCGATCACGAAAGAAGTAAAGCCGACCGCGGCCATCGCCTGGAAGAAAGTCGGCTTCGGTGAAATCAAGAAGCGAGGCAAGGCCATTGAACTGGTGGACTGTCCGCCGGAACAGGCGGTCAAGTTGCAGGGCACGCTTCGCCTCAGCATGAACACTGTTGCGAAGAAAACCGGCAAGACGCTCAAGTCCGTGTTCATCGATACGGGCGAGAACGGAATCTTCTCGCGCGGAGAGTTCGAGGCCATCTCCACGCCGGGTCAAATGGAGTTTGTGACTCCGGAAGAGATTGCTGAAAGCGTCGTGTTCGAAGTGCGGGCAGGCAACACCGGTCACGACATCATCAACGCGCTCGACAATGCAACGCTCGCGCCAACGTACCGTGCCGGGTTCATGTTCAGCAGCGCGATGGAGATGATGCAGAAGCTCGAGATCCAGCACGGCACCGATAGCGTGGCGTTCGAAATGCTCGGACCGCCCCGGCTCTCCAAGCTGCTCTACGAAGCCTATCTGCTGAAACGTTGCTTCACGAATCCGCGCACCGTCGTGCGAACAAACGCCCGCACGCTGAGCAAAACACTGGCGAGCGTCATCGACAATGACGCGCAATTGCGATCGCAAATCATCTCCATCGGAATTCCGATTCTTCTCCCCGACGGAAAATCATTGCTCCGCGGCCCGCTGATGAAAATTCCGCCGTATCGCGGCGAAGCAGCTTTGCCAATCTCATCAACCTCTCTCGATCACTGGGCGCATGACGGCTGGGTCGATCTGCGCGAAAAGAACATGGAACTGTGGCGTACGCGATTCAAGTTGTTAATGCGCTTAGCCGAAAATCTGCCAATGGGCGAAACCAGTTCGCGAACGATGCACAATCGCGAATACTGGAAGAACTTCACCGAAATCGATCCGGGCAAGATCTGCGGCTGGCTGTTTACGTATGAAGAAAAAGGGAAGCGCATGAAGGCGTAGCGAAGAAGGTGAGGTCAATGTCATTCCGAACCCCGACCTCCCGACTTGTCGGGAGCGGGGTGAGGCGTCTGAATCCAAAGAGGGCAGGCGTGGTTCCTACGGAATGACATGAGAACTTTTTTCAACACGTTGTCGTGCATGAAGTCGCACAACAAATCAACAAATCCCTTGACACTCTGCTGAGACAATTCTATCTTCTCAGAGCACACACACCTTTTCTGCAACACAGACGTCATGGCTGAGCAATACCAAGAGAACGCATCAGAGGGTAACGAGACTATTCTACTCGTGGAGGATGAGGAGATGCTGCGCGACTTGGTTCAGTCCATGCTGCAGATGAAAGGCTATCGGGTGCTGACGGCATCCGACGGACTCGCGGCAATCGAGACCTTCAAGAGCCTGAAAGACGAGATCGCTCTCGTGCTCACCGATCTTGGACTGCCGAAGTTAGGTGGATGGGAGGCCTGCCGGCAGATGTTGCAGATCAAGCCGCAGCTTCGTGTTGTTGTCGCGACGGGCTATCTCGACCCCACCGAAAAGCAAGCAATGGCCGATGGCGGAGTGAGTGAGTTCGTGCCGAAGCCCTACCTCGCCGAAGAGTTGACTTCGACAATCCGCATGCTACTCGACAAAGGCAAAGCCAACTCGACATCGACCAATCTCACTCCACAATCCTGAACTCTTTTTCTTTCGGACGGAGGATGTCGTACATGCGTTCGAGCGCCCGGTACGCGTCCTGACTGCCGCGTTGTGCGCTGCTGCGATAGAGTCGCGCCGCTTCTCCCCAACTGCGCTGCACACCGGCGCCCGTCTCAAAGCAGTACGCAAGCGCAAACTCTGCCAACACCGAGCCTGACTTGGCTGCATCGGCGAGAACGCCAACGGCCGCGCCGGGATTCTTTTTGCTTCCGCGAACAGAAGCAATCGCGAGACGCACTTCCGCTTCGCGGCTCCCGATACTCGCTGCCCGTCGCCACAACTCCTCCGCCTTCTTCGTGTTCTGCCTTACCCAGCGGGCCGTGTTGTAACAAATACCCAACTCGATGAGCGCCTGAGGAAAATTCTGCGCGGCAGCGCGCTCGAGCATCTGAAGCGCCTGCGCGTCCGTCAACTGGCGGTCGAACCCGAGTGCAACAAGCCCCGACCACGTGACGAGCGCTTCGGGTTGCCCTGCGCCGACTCTGGCTTTGAGCTTCGTGAAGAACTCCTTTTGCTGCAACACTTCGATCAGCAATCGCGCCGCACGAGGAGAGTCGAGCCTGATTGCGCGAACGTAGTAGTACGCTGCACGAACTGCATCCTGCACACCGGCCGGTCCTCGCTCGTACTGTCGTCCCAGGAGCGTGAGCGCCTCGGCGCTTCCCAACTCGGCCGCGAAATGCAGCGCGCCAAGTCCGACGGTATCCGTGAACACTTTTCCCGATGCTCGCACAACCGATTCAAATGCTGACTGCAATTGTCCGCTGCCTGAAAGCGCGCCGGCTTTCAACCCATCTTCAACCAGCACCGAATCCGCCGGCGTCTTGATCGTGTCGTCATTGAAGGTGAGGAATTGCAACTGGATTGTTCCGCGTTGACTCGCGCTGGTGTCGATGGAAGAGAGCGCTGTCGATGCTGATGAGCCGGAGCCAAACCCGCGGCGCTCAAAATCCTTCAGCGATTCCCGCGCCGGAGCGTAGCCCGAATCTGCAGCGAGTTTCATCCAACGATACGCCTCGCCGGTGTTCTTCGGAACGATCAGATTCTCCAGGTAGAGCTGCGCCAGAATGTACTGCCCCTCTCTGATATTCTTCTCTGCGATGATGTGAAAATTCCGAAACGCCTCGAAGGGATTCCACCCCGTGCCCCATCCGTTGAGCTGAAAGATCGCGAGATTGTATCGGGCGAGCAGATGATTTTTGTTTGCCGCGCTCTCCGTCCAGTACGCCGCCTTGACCGTGTCGGCTTTGAAGCCGCGCCCGGTGAGATACCGGATGCTCAGCTCGAACTGCGACACCGGATCGCCGGCATTTGCCTCCTGCAACACACGAAAGCCCTGCCACATCTGATACGTTGCATCCGATTGCTCAAGAAGCGGTGCAGTGACCGGCGGACGATAATTCTTGAACACCGGACTGTTCGGATTGCGCACCGAGTCGCGTCGGCTCTGCGCGTGCAGAGAAGAAGTGAGTGCAAGCGAAAGGGTAGAGCAGATTAGCACACAGAACATTCGGCCGGACGAAATCATCAACGTCGCTCAGCCGGAGTGAGAGTGATGTGCACGCTCGGTGCAGTGAGGTTGATGGAGATATGATTTGCAGCGATCATCGTGAATTCAATCTACCAAAAACAAAACCCACATGCATCCGGCTCATGCGGGTTTAACAAAGATTTGACATGCAATCCCTCGATCCCCCCAATCGACTCACTCGTATCGCAGCGCATCGATCGGATCAAGCGTGGAGGCTTTCCACGCAGGATAGACGCCGAAGACAATGCCGACGAGCGAGCAGACACCCAGACCGATCGCAGCCCAGTCCCACGGCATTACTGCCGGCCACTCGAGCAGGATGCTTACGACGTTACCTGCGAGCACGCCGAAGACAACCCCGAGTATCCCTCCGATCTCGCAGAGGATGATTGCCTCCATGACGAACTGCGTGAGGATGTGTTTCTTCTGCGCGCCTATTGCTTTCCGGATGCCGATCTCGCGCGTCCGTTCGGTGACCGAGACCAGCATGATGTTCATGATGCCGATGCCCGCGGCAAGCAGCGCAATCGAGCTGATGAACAGCACGCCGAGCCGCACATACAACGTGAACGAGTTGAACTGCGCAATGAGTGAGTCGTTGGAGAAGTAGCCGAAGTCATCAGGGTCGCCGGGCGGCACACGCCGCGCCGTCCGCAAAACTGAGCGGGCTTCTTCAAGACATTCATCGAACACGTCGCGGCTGCGCGCACGCACAAGAATGTTCACGCTGCGATTTTCTTTGCCGTACTTCTGGAAGAACGTCGTGATGGGAATGATGATGAAGTTGTTGTGCCCCTGACCGAGCGCGCCACCCTTCGGCGCGAACACGCCAATCACCTGGTACCACGAGCCGTCGACGCGAATCTGCTCGCCCAGCGGACTGACGGAAGGCGGAAACACCTTCTCGACAACGGTCTGCCCGAGAATCACGACGTCGCGCGCATCGGCAATTTCCTGATCGGAGATGTTTCGCCCGCTCTCGATCTGCACGTCGTTCGTGAGGTAGCCGTCGGCATTCTCGCCGCCAACGCTGATGTTGGGATTCGTCTTCTCGCCGCGCCAGTACACGATACGTCCGCCGACCCACGATTCGATGCCGACTGCATCGGCAAGCGTGATGTGCGTGGCAACGTACTCAGCTTCTTCAAGCGTGATGTTCTTGCGCTTCCGCCACATGCGCCGCTGCTGCGGTGTGCTGTTGAAGGCAACGTCGGACTTCTGAATGCGAAACGTGTTCGCGCCCAGGCCGGCAAGTCCATCTTCGATGCTGGTCCGCAGAACGCCCATCGCCGTCATCACGGCGATGATGGAGAAGACGCCGACGACGATGCCGAGCAGCGTCAAGGCAGATCGGAGCTTGTTGGCTCTGATCGCGCCGAGCGCCATGACAAGGCTCTCTTTGAATTGGGAAAGTTGAAACAGCGAATTCTTCACAGTCAACCCTTTTCAGGAATTCGATCTCCTCAAACAGGATTCTTCGGTGAAGATGGATGGAAATTCGGTTTGCGGAGGGACCGCTCCATACAGAAGGAACAGACGTCCGGCAGAAATATATTGAGAAACCGGACGTGAACAAATATAGCGAACCCCGGACCATACCGGGGCAGTAGCAACTCACTCGTACCGCAGCGCCTCGATCGGGTCAAGCGTCGATGCTTTCCACGCGGGATAGACGCCAAACACAATCCCGACGAGCGAACACGCACCCAATCCGATTGCGACCCAATCCCACGGCAGGTACGGCGGCGTTTCAAGCCACACGCTGATGCCGTTGCCCGCGAGTATGCCGATGAAGACGCCGATCAGTCCTCCGATCTGGCAGAGAATGATCGCCTCGATGATAAACTGCGTGAGGATGTCGCGACGCTGAGCGCCGATCGCTTTGCGCACGCCGATTTCGCGCGTCCGCTCGGTGACGGAGACGAGCATGATGTTCATGATGCCGATGCCGGCTGCAAGCAAGGCAATCGAACTAACCACCAAAACGCCGATGCGGAAATACAGCGTGAAGTCGTTGAACTGCTTCAGAATCGATTCGTTCGAAAAGTAGCCGAAGTCGTCTTCGTCGCCGGGCGAAACGTTGCGCGCGGCGCGCAGAATCATTCGCGACTGCTCAATTGCGTCATCGACGACTTCGCGGCTGAGCGCCTTCACCATCACGTGAATGTCTTTGTCTTTTCCATACTTCTGAAAGAACGTGGTGATCGGAATGATCACGATGTTATCCTGATCGCCGCCGAGCGCTCCGCCTTTTGACTGCAGCGTGCCGACAATCTGATACAACACTCCATCCACGCGAATTTCTTCGCCGATGGGATTCACATGTGGAGGAAAGAGCTTCTCAACGATAGGTTTGCCGAGCACAGCAACTCTAGTACTCAGATCGAGATCCTTTGCGGAAAGCCCGCGGCCGTCATCGACGTTCCAGTCGTTCGTCTCAAGCCCTTCAACATTTTCTCCTGCGACCGAGATGCTGGGATTTGTTTTTTGCCCTTTCCACCAGACGATTCTGCCGAACTCCCACGCTTCGATGCCGACGGCTTTGGCAAGCGTTGCTTTGTCGCGGATTGCCATCGCTTGCTGATACGTGATGTTCTTCCGATTCCGGAACCGCCACCGCATGTTATGCCCGCCTCCGGGACCGCCGGGAGGGAATTTCTGCAACTGGAATGTGTTCGATCCCAACTGCATGATTCCCTCTTCGATGGAGTTGCGCAGCACACCCATCGCCGTCATCACCGAGATGATCGAGAATATTCCCACCACAATTCCGATCAGTGTGAGTGATGAACGGAGCTTGTTGGCCCGGATGGCGGCGAGCGCCATCGCAAGACTCTCCTTCATGCTTGTCCAATCGAGCAAACGCTTACTCATAACGCAATGCCTCCACAGGATCCATCTTCGCTGCACGATATGCCGGCAAGAAACCGGAGACGACTCCGACAACCAACGAAATTGCGATTGCGATGAACACCACCGACAATGGCATGGCGGTCGGCAGAATCCTGTCAACAATCAGACTGAGCGGAAACGCGATGCCCAACCCGATGGTCCCGCCGATCAGACACAACGCAGCGGCTTCGAGGAGCAAGAGCAGAAGGTTCGTCCATCGGATAGCGCCGATCGCCTTGCGGATGCCGATCTCTTTGGTCCTCTCGGTCACGGAGACGAACATGATGTTCATGATGCCGATGCCGCCGACGAACAACGAGAGTCCTGTGATGAACAAGCCAATCCCCGAGATCACCAGACTGATGGGCCCAAATGTCTGCGTCAGCAATTCTTGCTGGTTAATGCTGAAGTCGCTCGGCACGCCGGGTTGCACCTGACGTATCTTGCGCATGATGCCTTCGACTTCGATCTTCGCCTCTTCGAGTAGCGGCAGCGACTTGGAGCGCGCCTGAATGTAGATATAGCGTCGTCCCCCGAAATTGCTGATGAATGAATGAATGGGAATGAAGACGCGTGTGTCGGAAGTGAATTCGCCGAACAACCCTCCCTGCTTTTCGAATACGCCGAGCACTGTGTAGGGAAATCCGGCGACGCGAATCGTCTTGCCGATCGGATCTTCAGAGGGAAACAGATTCTCCGCGACAACGGCGCCGATTACGCATACCGGTCGCCCGCCGTCCGACTCTTCATCTGAAAAGAATCTGCCGTCGAGTTGGGTATTCCCCGATGCGGAAATGAACTCGGAAGTCGTCCCGCTGATGAGCGCCATTTCCATCTGGTTGTTGTTGTACTTCAGGATGCGTCGCGTGTTCATCACGGGAGCGACTGCGCTCAACAGAGTTGCCTGCCGATCAAGCTGGCTGGCGTACTCCATCTTGAACTCGCGCCTGTTGCGAAATGTCGTCCAGTCTTCGTTCGAGACCCACGGCCACTTTTCTACGTACATCACGTCGGTTCCGAATGCCGCTGCACTCTTGTCAAATGCCCGGTTCACGCCTTCGATCGCGGTCGCCATCAGCGTCACCGAGACAATGCCAATCACGATGCCGAGCGTGGTAAGCACCGAACGGATTTTGTTCGTGCGAATCGCCCGGAACGAAATCAGCAACCCCTCTTTCACTTCAGTCCAGAAATGCATCGCGGTTCCTTTCGGATGTTAAGATGCCTTCTTCATCGCGTACGTTTTACGCTTCTCGGGCGGCACGCGCACATCGGTCTCGACCTTGCCATCGCGCAGACGGATGATGCGATGCGCATGCTCGGCAATATCGGCTTCGTGTGTGACGAGAATAATCGTGTTGCCCTGACTGTGCAACTCCTCGAACAAGCCCATGATTTCTTCGCCCGTCCGCGAATCGAGATTGCCGGTCGGCTCGT
Organism: Ignavibacteriota bacterium; assembly: GCA_016218065.1. Lineage (GTDB taxonomy): Bacteria > Bacteroidota > Ignavibacteria > UBA10030 > UBA6906 > CAADGV01. The sequence goes on from JACRFA010000166.1 coordinate 19,449, forward strand.
CCGCCAGAATGATTGAGGGCTGCGTGACCAGCGCACGCGCAACGGCAACACGTTGACGCTGTCCGCCGGAAAGTTCATTCGGTTTGTGATGAGCGCGGTCGCCGAGCTGAACATGCTCGAGTGTTTTGCGCGCACGATCGCGCCGCTCGGTCGCGGAGATGCCCGCGTAAATCAGCGGCAACTCGACATTGTGCAGCGCGTCGGATCGGGCAAGCAGGTTGAACGTCTGGAACACGAACCCGATTTCCTTGTTGCGGATGCGTGCGAGATTGTTGTCGTCCATCTCGCTCACATTCACGCCGTTGAAGAGATACTGTCCCGATGTCGGCGTATCCAGACAACCGATAATGTTCATGAGCGTCGATTTGCCGGAACCCGACGGTCCCATGATGGCGACGTATTCATTTTTGTCGATGGCGAGCGTAATGCCCTGCAATGCCTGCACCTGCTGGGCAACGCCCATGTCGTATGTTTTGGTGATGTTGGTGAACTCAATTACGTGCATGTCATACTTCCTTGTCGTTGTCAGGATTGCTTGGTGTCTTCGCCCTTTGCGCCGGGCTTCTTCGCCTCTTCGATCTTCACCTTCGAGCCATCTTCCAGCTCGCGGTTGATCGCCTTGTAGCTGCCGGAGACGACCTGCATCTCTTCCTTCGCGCCTTCAGAGATCTCGACGTAGGTATCGTTGCTGATGCCGCGCTTCACCGAAATCGCCTTCACAGTATTTCCCTCGACGACAAAGATAACTTCGTTCGGTTTGTTGTTGTTGCGTCCGCTGGCCGATGCTTGCCCGCCGGGCTTAACGAACTCAGCACTCTGGCCGTCTTTCGGCGGCTCCTTCCCTTCCATCTTCGGCGCTCGCGTCGTAACGCTTTGGATCGGAACGGCCAGCACATTTGACTTCGTCTCGGTCTCGATGTCGGCGGTCATCGACATGCCGGGCCGCAGTGTCACGCCGGGCGTCACAATGCGCATCTTGACCTGGAAGTTCGTCACTTCCTCCTGCGTGCCGAGTCCTCGCGACGTTGCGGTGTTCGCGATTTCATACACGAGCGCATTCACCTTCTTATCCGGCAGTGCATCAACGGCGATTCGCGCCGTATCGCCAATGTGCAAGCGGATAACATCGGTTTCGCTGACGTCAACACGGCCCTCCATGCGCGAGAGGTCCGCAATCGTCATCACGTCCGTTCCCTGAAACTGCTGCGTTCCCAGCACGCGCTCGCCGAGTCGCGAGTTCAATTGACTGATCGTGCCGTCCATCGGAGCAACGATCGTCGTTTTGCGTAGTGCTTCATTTGTCTGATCGAGCGAGGCACGCGCCTGAGCGTAATTGGCTTTCGCCGATTCGTAGTTCGCTCGTGATTGATCATATTCCGACTGTGAGACGAGTCCCTTGCCGTGCAGATCCGAGATGCGTTTAAACTCCGGCTCCGCGCTGGTCAATCGCGCCTGAACGGAGAGCAACGCGGCCGCGGCTTGTTCACGCTGAGCAACATAGACGTCGGGCTTGATCTTCATCAGCAGCTCGCCTTTCTTCACGCGCTGTCCTTCCTTCACGGGGAGCGAAACAATCTCTCCGCTGACCTCAGGAGAAATCTTGACCAGGATCTCGGGCTGAATTTTTCCGGTCGCAGTCACGACTTGTGTGATCGTATGGCGCTTCACTTTGTCGATCTGCACGGAAATCACCGGCTCTTTCTTGCTGCCGAGGAAGAGCACGACTCCTGCCGCAATCGCCAGCACGCCAATGATTGAGAAGATGATGATCTTCTTCTTCGTCTTCTTTCCGTTCGTTGCCATTATTCCTCCATGTTAAATTCTGAGGAGCGAGGCGACCAAGAATCTCTCACTCTCGTAGTCGAGAGACCTTTCGCTTCGCTCAGGGTTGAAAACTAGTATGTTCGTTCGCCCACCGCGAACTCGACGTTTCGCTTTGCGATGATGTAGTTGTACACGGCGTTGACTTTATTTGCCTGCGCGTTGACCAGACCGGCGTTCGCGATGAGCAGGTCAAGCAACGTGCCCGCGCCAAGGTTGTAGCGCTCTTCCGCAATCTTCCGGTCTTCTGTTGCTGAGGTAACTCCCTTCAAGCTGACGTCATACGCTTTACGTGCTGCTTCAAGATCGAGCAATGCTTTCTTCACTTCCACATTGATGTCGCGTTCGGTCTGTTGCAAGGAAAGCTCAGCATTCTTCTGTCGCACTTGCGCTGATTGAATTGCATAGTTCGTCCCGAAGCCGTCGAAGAGCGTCCATCGAATGTTCATGCCCCAATTCATGCTTCTGTTGTCGGAGATCTTTGAGAGCTGTGTGCTTGAGTAGCCGTATCCCGCGAATGCGCTGACCGAGGGAAAGTATCCTGCCCGCGCCGACGTGATGCCGGCTTCAGCAGAACGAACCGCCTCCTGTGCACTCACGAAATCGGGTCGCGTGGTAACGGCTTTGCCCGCCAGCTGCGAAAAGCTCTGCGCCTGGACAGATGCTGCCTCAAGATCGGATTGCGCAATCTCTGTCGTGATCGAAGGATCGGCGATCTGATACTCTTCGTTGACGTTCAAACCAATCAGCGCCAGCAGATCCGCTTTCGCCTTGTCAAAATTGTTTTGCGCAGTGATCACGCTTAGCTCGTCTGAGGCAACTTGCGACTGTTGGCGATACACATCGGCACGTGAGAGTGCACCGACGCGATTTGATTCGGTGATACGCTCCAGTTGTCGCTGGTCGCGCTTCAGATTCTCTTCGGTCACTTTCACGAGTTGTTCATTGCGCAACACATTCAGATAGGACGCCTCCACCTGATACACGATTGATTGCCGGGTTCTCACGGCCGCGTTCTCCGACGAGATAGCTGCTGCAGAAGCGCTCGTGTAGTTTCCTTCGCGCGCAAAGCCGTTGAAGATCGTGTAGCTTAAGTCCACGCCTGCCGAGAAATTGTTGTTGACTGTTCTCCCTGTGGATCCCGGAATAAGAATGCCGTTGAAGATGAACGGCTCGGTGCCGGGACGATCATTCTGTGATCTATTCCAGCTGCCGGACGCAGAGAGGTTCGGCAGGTAGTTTCCGGTCGCGGCAAGTACACCCGCCTGCGCCGACTCGATGTTGTTTTGCGCCTGAGCGACGCTCAAATTTCTATCAAGCGCGAACTGGCGCGCCTGATCCAAAGTCAGTGCCTTCGTCTGTGCTGAGGCTATCGCGGTCGTCATCGATACAACTGCGATAAGGACGCGTACAGCTACTCTGAATCTCATGTTTTCTCCTCTTGTTGGATGATTCTGGATTGTAAAGGGATTGAAGGCTTCAGCACCAACAGTTGTGTTAACGAATCCCGATGCGGAAATGTTTCAACGCCTCTCACCATTTGACACAAAGATTTCAATGCGGTTTCAACAACTCGTCTTTAATATTCAGCAGATATGCAAGCGCGGCGTCATGTTCGTTCGGAATCTTCCCGTCGAGAATTGCTTCCTCAATGGCAGTCTTGAGTATGCCGACGTGCTTGCCCGGCTGCAGCCCGCAGACAGCCATGATCTCGTCGCCCTTCACCGGCGGCTGCCAGTTGCGCAACCGATCCTTCTCCTCCACCTCAACGATCTTCTGCATGACAGCGTCATAGTTGCGCAGATATCTCTCGACAAGCTTCGGATTCTTAGACGTGATATCTGCCCTACAAAGTTTCATTAAATCGTCGATATCATTGCCGGTTTCAAACACCAGACGGCGAACCGCTGCATCCGTCACTTCTTCGTCCACCAAAACCATCGGGCGCAGATGCAGGCGAACGAGCTTCTCGACATACGGCAGCGGATCAAGCGGAAGCTTCAGCCGGCGAAAGATTCCCTTCATCATGCGCGCCCCGATTTCTTCGTGGCCATGAAACGTCCAGCCGATTCCCTCTTTGTACGCCTTCGTCCGCGGCTTGGCAATATCGTGAACCAACGCGGTGAACCGGAGCCAGACATTGTCTGTCGTTTGCGAGATGTTGTCGACGACGATGCATGTATGGAGAAACACATCTTTGTGGTGATGATCTTTTCGCTGATCAACGCCCGCCATTGCAGCGATTTCGGGAAACACAATCTGCATCACGCCGCAGTCATGCAAAAGCCGCAACCCGACCGACGGTTTGTTCGTCTTCAAGATTTTCAGGAACTCGTCCGTGATGCGCTCTTGCGAAACGATCGTCAGCCGATCTTTCATCGACGTGATTGCCGCGAAGGCTTTCTCGTCGATAGCGAATCCGAGCTGAGCAGCGAAACGAATTGCGCGCATGATACGCAGCGGATCATCGTCGAACGTTTTTGCCGGATCGAGCGGCGTACGCAGAATGCCCGTGCGCAGATCATCCATCCCGCCCAACTCGTCGTGCAGCTCGCCGTAGGTTTTCTGATTGAGACTCGCGGCGAGCGCGTTCACGGTGAAGTCGCGCCTCAACAAATCATCTCTGAGCGTTCCGGTCGTGACGATGGGCTTGCGCGACTCAGGATCGTAGGTTTCCCTTCGCGCGCCAACGAATTCAATCTTGCCGCCATCAACAGGCACCATCGCGGTCCCGAACCGCTCGAACGCGACGGGAGACCCGACGCCCAGCCTGCGGGCGACTGCTCGCGCAAATTCAACTCCGTCGCCAATCACCAGAATGTCGATGTCTTTGTCGCCGAGTCCCAGCAGTTGATCGCGCACGTAGCCGCCCACGACGTACACGTCGAGACCCTGAGCATCGGCTATCGCGCCAATCGTCCGCAGCAACGGATGCGTGAATTGTATGTTCGTATTAACTTCTGGCATGCAGATCTGATCAGTCCATCCTCACACAAAAACAAACCACAGAGCTTGACAAAAATCCCTGTGGTTGGCTTCGGTGCGTGAAGCGATTACATCTTTATCGGCTGTTGACTAATTCTCTCCATAATAATGTGTGCAACTTCAAGCGCCCGGCGTCCATCTTCAGCGCTCACCGCAGGCGGCACGCCTGTTTGAATCGCCTTCACAAACAATCCCAGTTCATACTTGAGCGCATTGACGTCTTCGACTTTCGGAAGTTCATAGACGATGTTCCGCTTGTGCTTTGCCGAATCAATCTGTCCCAACATCATCGCGCCTTTCGCTCTCGGCTCATCATCACCCACCAACCGAAACACCTCACACTGCTTTTCCGAAAAGTCGATGGAAAGATACGCATCTTTTTGGAACAATCGCATTTTGCGCATCTTCCGCTGCGAGATGCGGCTGGCCGTAACGTTTGCGACGCAGCCATTCTCAAACTGGATGCGCGCATTGGCAATATCGACGCTGTCCGACACAACCGCAATGCCGTTGGCATCGATGCGCGCCACCGGCGACTTGACAAAGCTGAGGATGATATCGATGTCATGAATCATCAGGTCGAGCACGACGGCAACATCGGTGCCGCGCGGGTTGAACTGCGCCAGCCGGTGCGACTCCACAAACAACGGATCGATATTGTACTTCTCCAGTGCGAGCACGGCGGCATTGAATCGCTCAATGTGTCCCACTTGAACATGCAGCTTTCGATCCTTCGCCAGCCCGATCAACTCATCTGCTTCCGCGAGTGTTTGCGTGATCGGCTTCTCGATGAAGAGATGCTTGCCTTCCAGCAGACCGCGCTTCGCAACATCAAAGTGCGTCGATGTCGTCGTCGCAATCGTCATTGCGTCAACTGCCCGGAGGAAATTGTCGTACGTCTCAAATGCTGTCGTGCCAAACTCGCCGGCGATTTTTCTTGCCTTGTCCATGTCAGGATCAAAAACACCCGCCAGCCGGATGTCATCCATCTCCGCCAGCATCTTCGCATGCAGCGAGCCGAGATGCCCAACGCCGACAACACCAAGATTGAGTATGTTCGTCATAAGTTCGTGTGAAGTATGTCAGTGAGACCCCGGAAGCGCTTGCGTGCTCTCCCCAATTCCGTATCCGACTATTCTGTCGAATCCTCCGAATCTCGGATCGTTGTAATATACAAATACTCTGTACGTATTTGTGGTTCGCCAATCGTTGCCCTCCAGCGCGACCCAATCTTGATTCACGACCTGAGCGCTTCTCGAATTCCAAACGCCGGCGACGTATTGATAATCGTAGATTCCACGGCGGAGAAGTTTTTGCACGACGTACGCTCGTTCGTCTGAATTCCAATAGAGCTTATCTTCAACGCCCGGATTCCAAAAATTGAATGCGCCTGCAATGTAGATCTCCCTCCCGCCCGAGGTGGCAGATCGGTAATCCGTCGAGGTCATGTCGAGCCGGAACAGCACTTCAAGATAATCGGATTGAAGTCCGCCAAACTTGTTGAGCGCCGCAGTGCCGTCGCGATCTTTTCCTGTTCGCCAGTAGAGGCGAATCTGATCGACGCCTTCGATCGCTCGCACGAGACTCTTGTTTGGGTAGCGAGTCGTGTTGCTGAGATCAAGCGTTCTGTATTCGTTGCCGGGCAGAATGTTCGAGATGCTGAACGTGCGAACGCCAGTCGCCTGACCCTTCACCATCGTGTATGAATCGCGATCCCACTCATCAATGCGATAGGGATTGTAGAGGCGTCTGTTCTGATACACATCCACCGTCGTGAAGTACGGCGCATCGATCTCCTGCGGGAGCGTAATCCGTGCCGTCACCTCCTGAATCTGATTCAACGGCGATGTGTTTGCGGTGAGATACTGATTCGTGACGGTCACCGCCGGCGTCACGACATCGTCAACAACAAAGAATCGGCCTTCACCTAACACGAGTGCCTCCTTCCGGTCGGTGATGCGGAAGATCCAATTGCCGGAGTAATCAAAGCGGACCGCATTTCCGTCGTCCGGAAATTTGTTGACGTAGCGATAGCGATATCCTTCGACTCCGCCGGGTGAGTCGACGTACTCGAGATAGAATGATGTGTTATGATTCTGATCGGTCACGAAGAGATTCTCATCCGGTTTCCAATCACGATTGCAGTGCCAGAATTGAATCTTCAGGGAGGGCGGATGGATTGCAACGATATCAAACTGGACGGTGATTTGTCCGTACTTGCCGACGGGCTTTCCTTCGCTATCCACTTTGCGAACGAGCACGGGAAAGCGAAGATCCTCGCTCCCATGATACACAGAAAGGCCGCGCAACATTACTGTGTCATCTTGCGCCCGTGAGATGCAGGGATACAGCAGCACAAGAACAACAAAGAGTCTCACTGCTTTCGCCATACTCTATAGTGTTGTGAAGAGGTTGAAGTCGATTGCGTCTCGTTTGCGAGCGGATCGAAAACCACGCGATACCCGTTCACATCGGCTGCGTTCGTGATGTGAACGATCGCGTCTGCGCCGCCCAGTTCTCTTTCGGAATAGAATTGAATCAAACCCTCATGTCCTGACGGCGCGTACAGCTTCTCCTGTCCTTCCATGTTCATCCTGGCCCAGGAGGCCACGCGCTGAATTTCTTCGGTAACGATCACGGCGCTGTCCATGATGCGTCGCGTTGACGGCCACACAACAAACTGATTGTACGCCAGCGACAGAGCGGTAAACAGAAGCACGCCAATGTACGCGAGATTCTTCTTTCCGAATAATTCGATGATGGCGTGAACCGCGAAGAAAGCATAGACGATGACAAGCGGCAGCGTTACGACAAGCATCTGTCGATGTGCGAACGACGCGATGACAATCCAAAGAATCAGCGGACTCTGCGTGCGCAACACCATGCGATGACGCGATGCCATCAACACAACAGCAACGAACATCAATCCAACAAACAGCACTACTTCAAACAGCACGGGCAGCGACAACAAATCGATTTCACTCGCCACCAGCTCGTTGGGGATGAGCGCACTTCCGGCATAGACCGCGAACAACACCCACGGCAGGACGGCGCTGCCGAAGACGAGCGCGATGGTTGCGACGAGCCGGCGCGCCTGAATCGGATCCTGCGAGTTGATCGACGCATCGAGCATGAGGACAGGCAACAACAACGCCGCCTGCCACACAACTAATGACGCAACTGCAGCCGCGATTGTGGCGACAATGTAGTCATTGCGCAGCAGAAAGAATATCGAGAGACCGCCGAACAGTAGAGCCATGGTAAGCCCACTCCCTGACGGCGCGAGCTGCAACATCCAGGCTTGCATCGAGATTGTGAGCGCGGCGCAAAACG
>JACRFA010000168.1 GCA_016218065.1 Ignavibacteriota bacterium
AGAACAGCGCACGGTTGTCTTCCCCGACCTCGACTCGATGGGCCTGCATGGTGCAGAGTACATTCTGATTATTGTCCCGCTCATCATGCGGAACAAGGCTGTCGGCATGTACATGATCCGCTCGCAGAAGTCGCAGGCGGAAATCTCCAATCAGGATATTCAACTGCTGACAATTCTCGCCAACCAGGCGGCGATTGGCGTGGAGAATTGGCGAACGCACGAACAGCTTGTTGCCATGAACAAGGAACTGAAGGCGTCGCAAGCCCAAACGCTTCAGGCGGCAAAGCTTGCAGCCATCGGTGAACTGGCCGCGAGCATCGTTCACGAAATCAAGAATCCGGTGCAGGTGTTGATGATGCACATGGAGATGGTGCAGCGGGGGAAGCCGCTTCCGAATTGGGTCGATCTGCTCGGACTGCAGATCAAACGTCTTTCCGAAATCACGCGCCGGCTGATGAACTTCTCGCGCAACGTCGCCGACGAAGCGAAGATGGAGGAAATCTCGGTCAATCGGGCCATCGAAGAAACTGTTGCCATCGTTCAGCATGAGTATCGTAACAGCCGTATCGAGATCGAATCGCAGTTGTGTCAAGATTTGCCGAACACCATCGGCAACTCGAACCTCGTGCAACAGGTGATCCTGAATCTCCTGATCAATGCCCGCGATGCCATGCCGGAAGGCGGCACGATCACGATCACAACCGGATCGACGGCGTACTACGTGATTGTTGGCGTTGCGGATACCGGAATGGGAATTCCTAAAAGCACACTGGACAAAATTTTCATGCCCTTCTTCACGACAAAGGGCGAGGGAACAGGCACGGGTCTTGGCCTCTCTATCTGCCGAAAAATTATGAGCGAACACAAAGGTGAAATCAAAGTTGAAAGTGTTGAGGGGAAGGGAACGACATTTACGCTCTTTTTCCCGATTCGGAGGAAAGTATCATGAGGTTTGCATTGCATCGGGCGGCGCTGGTTGCGCTCGTGTCCGGGGCGACGGTTGCGTACGCGGCCCGGCATGAATTGGTGAACGTGAACTACCGCGGCACGAACGACGTGAGCAGACTCGTCTTTGCGTTCAATCGCCCCTGCACCTTCACGCATCAGACGCTGAGTGCAACGCAGATGAGATTGTCTTTCCCGAGGACTCAATCAGCGAAATACTCGAATCGTATTCCGCTGATCTTTGAAAAGGGTCACGCCAAAGTCGTTGCTTTCGATTTCTCCCGGAAAGATACATTGTCGCTCATCGTGACGTTGAACGAAGGAACGCAATACGACTTTCGTTCAGAGGCAGGCAAAATCACAATGGAAATGTACTCTGCTCAAGTGTCAGCATCAACGCCGCTCGTTGACATCAAAGCGATGGTGGCTGCACAAATCAGTCAGGCGAAAAATCCAGGAACTGTCGGCGAAGCAGCAAGCGTCTGGCAATTCAACATGCGAGCGTTCATTACGGCGTTCATTCTTTCTTTGCTCAGCACGGGACTGATGATGCACTTTCGATTCGGCAAGCAGCCCGAACATGTGCCGGTAGTCGAGAAACCGGTACAGAGCGTGTTCGCTCCGCAGACAGGTGTTGAGGCAATCCTTGCACAAGCAAGACTCATCTTGCAAGAGAAGGTGAGACTCAACCAGCTCGATATCTCGCCAAAGATGTCGTCTGATACAGATGATGCGACGCTCGTTCTCGCAAGAACATTCCAGCGCGGTCGCGGCGAATTGCAATTGGCAAAGAATCTTGAACGAAAGAGCCGCGATTTCTCCTGGAAAAAAACAGTCGGCCATCTCGCTTCAGCTTCGAGCGCAAGAACCATGACATCGACCGCAAAGAAGCTTGGCGTCGGCAAGGGCGAACTGGACCTTGCGCTTTCGCTGCGACGTGTTCAGCAACAGCATGTTCGAAAGGAACATCTCACATGATCAAAGGTTTGTACTCATCGAGCAACGGCATGCCCCCCATGCTTGTACGCATGGAGGTCATCGCCAACAATCTCGCAAACATCAACACGACCGGATTCAAGAAAGACGCGATGTTTGTCGAGATGATGAACGATGCGGGCGCCGCGCCGCCCGTCGGCGCCGGAGAATTGAGCGGGCGTCTTAACGTCGTGCGAATGACTGATTTTGCCGAAGGCTCACTCGAGCAGACCGGCAATCCGCTGGACCTCGCGTTGCAAGGGGCGGGATATTTCGTTGTGCAGACTCCTGAAGGAGAACGATACACACGCAACGGCAACTTCACGTTGGCGCTCGACGGCTCGTTGGTTACGCAGGATGGCTTTCAGGTTCTCGGCAAAGGGGGGCGCATCAAATTCCCCGATGTGCAGCGGGTTGTTCGGGGCGATGTTGCCATCAATGCCGCCGGCGAGATCACGATGGACAAGAATGTGATTGGGCAACTCAGAGTGGTGAACTTCGCCGATGAAACAATGCTTCGCAAAGCGGGCGATGCTCTCTTTCGTGTAGAGCAGGGCGCTGACGCGGGCTTGACGGAACAGGATCTGCCGACCGTGCGTCAGGGCTTTCTTGAAGAATCGAACGTGGACGGCATGGCGGAAATGATCGACATGATCGAGATTATGCGGCACTTCGAGTCGAATCAGAAGGCGATCGCATCACAAGACGCCACGCTCGAACGAGCGTTGGAAGTTGGAAAATTTTAGCAATAACCAGTAAGGGGGAGAGATGAACAGAGCATTACGAACCGCAGCCGCCGGCATGTTGGCGCAACAACTAAACGTGGACACGATCGCTCACAATCTGGCGAACGTGAACACGACCGGGTTCAAAAAATCACGTCCGGAGTTTCAGGATCTGATGTATCAGACGATCAAATCGACGGGGGGATCGACGAACAACGCAACTCGCGAGACGAACGAAATCCAGGTCGGCACCGGCGCCGTACCGACAGCAGTGCAGAAGTCGTTCGCGCAAGGCGATGTGCAGTCAACGTCGAATGCGTTTGACCTCGCCATCGTTGGAGAAGGATTCTTCCAGATCCGCCGGCCCGACGGAACGATCGCCTATACGCGTGACGGCTCATTCAAACTTTCTGCCGACGGAACGATTGTCACGTCGCAAGGCTACGTGCTCGATCCCGGCGTTTCCATTTCGGGCGAGTCGAAGAACTTCTCGGTGAGTCGCGAAGGCATCATTGAAGTCAGCGAGAGCGCCGGAGACGTGCCGAGCAAGATCGGGCAGCG
>JACRFA010000022.1 GCA_016218065.1 Ignavibacteriota bacterium
CCGTTGAGTACGGAAAAATTCCTGCGTGCACTCTTTCCCGTCGCCACGGTGACTTCATGGCCGAACGACACGAGGTATTCCGAAAGCTGCTTGACAACCTCCTCGCTCCCGCCGGTGTCCGGTGCGTAGCGCTGAACCGTGTGCAGAATCTTCACAGCGAGAATCCCATGTGTGTGAACAGTTCCCTGAAGCGTCGCTCATACGTATGCTCGCGCAAGGTTCGCTCATATCCCGCACGAGCGATCTGTTCTCTTTCGGTCTCGTGTGAGAGATAGTATCCAATCAGGTGAAGCAAATCTCTTCTATTTCTAAAGCAGACGATTTCTTTTCCAATGTCATACGACTGCTCAATCCCCTGGACATGGTTGGTAAGGATAAACCCTCCGCTGCCCGGGATCTCGAAGTTGCGCCCTTTGATCTGCTGTTGGCCGCGAAAGATCGTGTGAATGTTCCATGAACTGTTGGAGAGATTGAGATTGATCTTCGATGCGTTGAAGATACGGATCATTTCTTCTTGCGATACGCGGCCGTTCTCCCATCCGCGCCCAAACGGCTGGATGTTGATTCCATGACTCCTCAGATAGGCGACGACGCGTTTGCGATTTCCGTGCGGCTGCCCGATGAACGTGACGTCGTATTCTTTCTTCACATCAGGCATCAGACGGTAGTCATAGTGATTGCATGCCCATTGTGTGATAAGCGCATGATCGTAGCCGATCTTCTTGTATCTGGGAACCGCATCAGGATCGGTCGTGGAGACAAACGAAAAATGCGGTGCGTAAAATTTGCTGAAATTGGAAAACCGCCAGTGATCATCGCAGAACCAGTTGTATGTTGTACACTGCCCCGTCAGTTTTGCAATCGTCTCGGGAAGGATCTCATCTGTGAAGAGACAAAAGAAGATCAGATCCGGCTGCTCGCGCTCGGCGGCATCGACCAACATCCGATTCATTGCCTCCCGACCATGCTCTTGCATCAACGTCATGGAATCGAATTCGACGACCTGCGGAACGAGTCGTCCAAGCGTTCGATAGAAGTTGTTGAACTCAAAGCTCGTCCCTTGTTCTTTCCTTCCGTAATCGTATCGCATGGCAACGTAGAGAATCTTACGAAGCGAGCCTGGATGTGAACTCATGAATCTTTTCTCTGATTTCATTCAGAAGATCGTAACGATACACCAGCCACGCAAAAAGCAACACGACTGCAATCAGTGAAGCCGGTATGAAGACAGCAACCACAAGAAGCGCGCTCATCACCCCAAACAAAATAGTCTGCAACAGGAAACTTGCGTCAAATACAATCTTCCGCCAGCGATACACGACGAGCACGTACGCGGCTTGTATGCCCAGCGAGATTCCCAACGACACCGGAATTGCGTAGATCGAAAGTCCGGCGAGCATACCGAGCCACACACCGACGCTGTACAGAATCGTCATCAGGACTGCCGAGTAGAACCACTGCTTCTTCATCCCGAGCGGAAGAAGCGCAAGCCCGATCACCCACGAGAATACTTTCACGATGCCGACAGCGAGCATTGCGCCGAAGTATTGGACTGCGATCTGAAATTCTTTCTTGTACACGATCAACAAGACCTCGGCCCGGAACGTGAACAAGATAACGATGATGGGAATAATTATCACGACAGCAACGAGAACCGTTCGCTGCAGCGCGCTTGCCACAGCGGCCTTGTCGTCGATGCGTTGGCTCAACACAGGGAACAAATGCATCGAGAGCCAGGCGAGCGCAATGGTCGGGTACAGATCGGCAATCTTCGCGACACTTTGTACGATGCCGTTCTCCACTTCGCCGAGCGCCGTGAGAACGTATCGCTTCACGATGAAATCTGAAATGAACCAGAACGCCCCGACGCCGAATGAAAGCACAGCCACTTTGTACACCTGCACGATCGCCGGTCCCAGCTTCAGCGCTGAGGACGTGAACGTCAGGTGCTTCCGTAACAAGAAGAGTCCAAGTCCGACGAGAATCGCCTCGTTGATGAACAACCCGCTCGCTGCGCCGACTAAATGAAACTCGGCTGCAAGAAAATACAGAATCGGAAGGCTGATGAGCGACGGAATGATTCTGAAGAGTACGATCTCATTCACTTTTCCCATCCCCTCCATCACAGCAAAGAGACACGTCTCGAACAACATGAGCGGAGCAGAGAGCAACAGTATCGCCATTGGAATTTCAAACGCGTTGCTGCCGGTGACCGCCAGCGATAAACTCTCGGGGCTGAGCGCGAACACGCCAACGACGATGAGTGCCAGCACACCCGCGACGCTCGCCGCCAGTAGCAGTAGTCGCGTGACCATCTCGGCTTGTTCGGTCGCGGGCCGAGAGAGATATTGCGAGACCAGAGTTGTGATTCCGAGCGGCAACCCGAATGCGAACAACGTCATCGCGAGACTCACCGACTGCTGGCCAATCGACAGGACGCCAAACAGATTCAGCGAAAGAAAGAGCGCAAAGATTTTGTTCCGCAACAATCCGCTGGCGACGCTGACGCTTGTCGCCGCGGCGTTGTACGTTATTTTCTTCAGCATTTTCATCGGGCGAGATGATAGAGTGAGCGGAGGAGATTTTCTCCCCAGATGAAGGGATGCCTGACGAATGCAGGATTGGTTAGCAAGATGCGTATCTGCTGAAGAGCGTCGCGGTGTTTCAATTCGTGGCTCAGTCCTCCTCCATGTCGCTTATAGATCAGCAGCGGTTCGGGGACGTAGTCAATCTGCAGATCGCGCGCAAGCCTGAGCCAGAAATCATAGTCTTCGTAACCGCGCAACTTCGCTGATGTGTTGAATCGCGCAGAGCCAACCACGGCGCGCTCAAGGAGGATTGAAGACGTAATGATGAAGTTCTCTCGAAACAAGTCATGCAGAAGCGTTCGTCCGACAAACTTGAAATGGCTTAAGTATCGATCTCCTCCCTCTCGGTCGATGAACGCATCCGAGCAAGAGCAGTTACAGTTGTGCTCACGCAGACGCGACATTTGGACTTCGAGCTTGCGCGGAAGCCAGACGTCGTCGGAGTCGCAAAAGGCGAGATGCGTTCCTTGCGCCGCGTCGATGCCGGCGTTCCGTGCAATCGACGGCAAGCCCCGATGCTCGAGTCGAATGCACTTGGCCTTCTCCCCGAATCGCGCTGCAAGCATGGGCGGAGTATCATCGCTCGACCCATCATCAACAACAATCACCTCAAACGGCTGTAGCGTCTGAGCCAGCACAGACTCGACGCATCGTACAACCAGATCTTTCCTGTTGTATGTTGGAATGATGACGGAGATTCGTTCACTCAAAGTCCCATCGCTCCCTTCAGTCGGCGATAGGCATACGCAGCAACCGGGCGAATCAGGAAAACGAACAGCAATGGATTCCGAAAATAGTGAACCACTGCATGCGTCAGCGTTCGAACACGATATCCGGTAAGCTCTGTTTGTTTGGCGCTCGTGATGCTTTCTGGATGTACCCGGCGTTTCAGGAGCGGCAGCGAGATGTTGGCAACTTCAAACTGCGACGCAATGCGAAGCCACAAATCGTAGTCTTCGTTGTGGAGAAAGCGGTTGTCATACGCGCCAACAGCGTTCAACACGTCTCGCCTCAGCATGACTGAACCGTGCGCAAAGGGATTGTGCACAAACATTGCCGAACGTATCTCAGCATTCGATTGAGGAAGTTCCTCCGTCGCGATCGTTACGCCCGATTCATCGATGATGACGACATTCGAACCGACCATTGCGACATTGGGGTGAAGCCGCAGAAATTCCATCTGCACTTGCAGCCTCTCTGGTGCTGCGATATCGTCCGCGTCCATACGGCATACAAACTCTCCTTCAGCATCGCGAATGGCGCGATTCAACGTTGCGATGATGCCAACATTCCGCGGGTTCGTCAGCACCCGAATGCGCGAGTCGGTGAATGACTTGATGATTGCCGGCGTTGCATCGTTCGAACCATCATCAACGACAATCAACTCAAAGTCAGCGAACGTTTGGCGAAGAATGCTTTCGATCGCTTCACGCACGTACCTCTCGCCATTGTACACAGGAAACACAACGCTCACTGTAGGCATCTCGTCACCGCCGGCTGTGAGCGTAGATGTGATAGTAGCGTTCCGCCCAATCTGTAGCATTCATCCTTGACGCAGCTTCCGATGCACCGCGTGAAAGACGAGCATACGTTTCGAGGTCACTCGCAAGCGTTCGGATTGCCGCCGCAATCCCATCCGCATCTGTGCAGAGAAGGCCATCACCATTGTGTTTGACCACATCGCGAATGCCCTCAACATCCGTTGCGACGACAGGTTTTCCGAAGCTGAATGCTTCTTGAACAACTAACGGGCTTCCCTCCTTCTTTGACGTGAGCATAAGGGCGTTGCATCGGTGGAGCAACGGAGTTGTGTCGTCAAGCCGATCGAGAGCGAGCGTCTCGTGCGGATGCAATTGGTGAAGACGCGCATAGTCGGCAAGCGACGAGTCAATTCCTACAAACACAAAACTCACGTTGCTACTTGCGGCGAGAACAATCTCCGCTGCCTGCAGTGCGAGCGGGTAGTTCTTCACCGCATCGTTCCGAGCTACCATCGCCACTATGAAACTCTTTTTCCTTTCGTCGAGAAATCTCTCCAGCGTCGAAGGCAGCGGGCCAGCACATCGAGAGCGCAGATCGTCTGCGTCAACGGTGTTGGGAATGACACGAACCTTCGCCGCCGACCGTGGAAACGTCCGGCGGATCTCCGTTGCTTCACTTTCTGAAACAGAAATGATAGTGTCTGTGCGGTGAAGGAAGAACTCTTCGCTCATCCGATACAGCACCGATGCGAGCGGCGATCGCGGCGGGTGAAATCCGTGATACGAATGAAGCCGTCGCATCCCGGCCCGCGGCGTCGAGAACATACGCGCATACAATCCGGCTCCCTTGCCATGCGAATGAATAACATCGGGCGCGAGCCGCGAGATCGTCCTCTTCATTTCGCGCATACTCGAAAGTGAAATCTGATCCAACGGACGTTCAAGGATGTTAACACCAAGCGACTTGAATCGCTCGACGAACACGCCTCCGGCAGGAAGCATGATTGTGCATTCGAGTTCCGGATGCAGACGGCGAAGATGTCGAACGAGCGTCAGGATTACCGACTGACCGCCCCCCAGCGTGCTATGCGAGAGGCACTCAACGACATGCATCAGCAACTCGGGACGTTACGTCGGAAGGCGAAATCATTGCGATACCGAACCACTTTGTTCGGCATAATTGTTGGCGGACGCCGTGGGAAGTTTCTTGTACCGAAGCAGCCGAATTCTGCGCTGGCTCTTCTTGATGACGGTGAAGGCAAGATTATTGTAGTGGATTTCTTCGTTCAGCTCGGGAATGCGACCCGTCTGCTTCTGCAGAAAGCCGCTCATCGTTTCATACTCGTCGGCTTCCGGGAGATCAACGAGGAAGCGATCCATAAACTCACGAATGGAAATCCTCGCGTTGACGAGATACGTACCGTCAGCCGTCGTCTCGACATCTTTCACTTCCTCATCGTACTCGTCGTGAATCTCACCGACAATCTCTTCGAGAATATCTTCCATCGTAATGATGCCGGCAGTTCCGCCGAACTCATCAATCACTACCGCCATGTGCATCTTGCGCTGCTGCAGCTCGCGCATGAGTTGACTGATCTTCTTCGTTTCAGGAACGAAATACGCGGGGCGAAGAATATCGTGAATGATGATGACATTCTTGTACTCCATCAAACCGAGAATGTCTTTCGTGTACATGATGCCGATGATGTTGTCGATGGTGCCTTTGTACACCGGCATGCGCGAGTAGCCTTCCTCCAATACCTTACGGACCGCAATTTCACGCGGTGCATCAACATTGAGCGCGACGACATCGGGCCGCGGAATCATCACTTCCTTCGCCGTCGTGTCGGTGAACTCGAAGATGCTCTCGATCAGCTCGTGTTCAGTTTTGTCGATGACGCCGGTCTTCGTTCCCTCCTCCAACATCAACTTGAATTCGTTCTCAGAGATTCTCGATTCGGTGAACGAGGTTGTGTCTTTGAACGGCATAAGCATCACGTTGCTCGCCCATGTCAGGAATTTGACGGGAATGCTGAAGATGCTCGAGAGAATCTGAATCGGCCCGGCTACGCGCAAGGCAACCTGCTCGGGAAAGCGGAGCGCCAGAGATTTCGGGACAAGCTCTCCGAAAACGACAACCGACGTGCCGATGCCAAGCCCGATGATGCCGAGTGAGATCAAGCTGCTGCTCTCGCTGATCCATCGCGTTTGACTTTCGGATAACGCCGGAACGAGGTACTGAAATCCAATGATCCCGCCGAGTCCTGCGGCGAGCGTGAGAGAAAAAATCACGCCGACGTGAATTGTCGCGAGAAATTGTTCCGGGTGGGATTGAAAGTTGAGTACGAACGAGGCTTTCTTGTTGCCGTCGTCGGAAATCTCCTGCATTCTGCTTTTGCGCGTAGAGAGAACTGCGACCTCGCTGGCCGAGAAGAAGCCAATCAGCGCGATAAGGATGACGACGCCAAGTATTTCAAACCAGAGTGCATCCATTGGATGAGGGGATAAGACGTTTGCGAGCAGGCATAATTAACCAAAAAGCGAACTGAATTCCAAAAACGAGCTCAGGCCATTCACGTGGGCCTGCCGCGCCAAAACAGTACGAGGGAGTTTGTGGCTCCCTCGCTTTCGCAGACTTCTTAGCGCGATCGTCTCAGGAATTCCAACCTCGTTTTCAGCCGCTCAGTTGACATCAGCAATTTCTCTTTCCCGAAAATGGCCTCCTCAGGTTTTCGAAATACCAACTCGTACTCATCGCTCATGACAATTGCCTCTTCGGGACACGCTTCCTCGCAGAAGCCGCAGAAGATGCAGCGCAGCATGTTGATCTCGAATCGCTCGGGATAGCGTTCCTTCTCCAGCGGAGTTTCGGCCGCTTGCACTTCAATTGCGAGCGCGGGACACACGCGCGCACACAAGCCGCAGGCAACGCAACGCTCGACGCCGTTTTGCTCGACGAGCACCGGGCGACCACGATACGACGGTTGCGGATTGAATCGCTCTTCAGGATACTGACGCGTGAACTTCGGGCGCAGCATTTGTTTGAACGTCAACACCATTCCCTTGACAATCTCGGGAATGTACGTCCGCTGCAAAAACGTGAGATCTTTGCTCCGAACCTGCGACGCTTCCTTTACTGTCTTCTGACCGTTTGTGTGAAACGACATTCAAACCTCAAAAGAAATTACCAGACTGTCGGGAATATGAAATGCATAACGCCCGTAACAAGCAAGTTCACGAGCGCAAGCGGCAGCATGACCTTCCATCCCAAATTCATAAGTTGATCGTAGCGAAATCTCGGAATCGTCCATCGTATCCAAATGTAGAAGAAGAGCATCGCTCCCACTTTCACCATGAACGTGAGAACCTGCAACAAACTGACGACCACCGGCGAGAGTCCCCATGAATACACTCCGGGGAGCTGCCAGCCGCCGAGAAACAGCGTCACGATCAACGCGCTCGACGTAATCATGTTTGAATACTCGGCGAGGAAGAACGCCCCGAATTTCATTCCCGAATATTCCGTGTGGTAGCCGCCGACAAGCTCCGGCTCGGCTTCGGGCAAGTCGAACGGCAATCTGTTTGTCTCCGCAAACGAGGCAACCACAAATGTAATGAAACCGATTGGAGTCAGGAACGCAAACCAATGCCCGTGCGCCTGCACCTCGACAATCCGATCCAACTCCAAACTTCCCGTCACCATAATAACGCCGATGATCGAGAGTCCCATCGAAAGCTCGTAACTGATCAACTGGGCCGTAGAGCGCAAACTGCCGAGCAACGAGTATTTGTTGTTTGATGACCAACCGCTGAGCGTGACGCCGTAAACGCCAAGCGAAGTCAGCGCCAGTACGTACAACACGCCGATGTTCACGTCGGCGATCATCAGCTTGATCTCGCGTCCGAACAACTCAATCGTGTTGCCGAACGGAACAACGGCAATCGTCACCATTGCAACAGCGATCGAGAGAATCGGCGCCAGTGTGTGAATGAACCGCGTCGCATTCGTCGGCACAATGTCTTCTTTGATGAAGAGTTTCAACACATCCGCAGGCGACTGGAAGAGGCCCAGCGGGCCGACGCGATTGGGACCGATGCGATTCTGAATGAACGCGCTTGTGCGGCGCTCTACGTAAACAAGATTCATTACGACGAGCAACACCACCGCCATAACAGCGACTACTTTTATCAAAGAAATAATCAAGAACTCCATATTCAATCGCTATGCAGTAATGGGAGAAGAGACGCTTTCCTTTTGCTTCAGCATCAAGCCCCGGTTGCCGATCTTGCGATAGCTCATGCCTTTGAATGCAGGCACGTTCGCCGCAAGCTCGGTGAACACATCTTCGGCAGTGTTATACTTGTACTTTGCGCCCATCAGCGACGCGATGCCTGCGACGATCTTCCATGTCGGTCGGGCGTCGCGCTTGGCGCCTTTCGCCCAGCGATCGAGCTGCGATCCGTATTTGTCCAGGCGGCTCATCGCAAAGCCATCGAGCGAGCGGTCCTGGTCGAGCGTTGCGACCGACGGGCGGATGCGCTGCACACGTCCGCTGAAGTTCGTAAACGTCCCGTTCTTCTCGGCAAACGTTGCGCTCGGAAACAGGATGTCGGCAAGGCGCGTTGTCTCGTTTTCGAACGAAAAGTTCACGACAAGAAGTTCGAGTCGATTGAGCACGTCGGCAATCTTCGGATCGGAGGCGATATTGTCATCGACAACAAAGACCGCCTTGATGTTGCCTTCCTTGATTGACTTGATGATCGCATCAAACTTCATCCCGTTCTCTCGCGGCCGAACGCCGACCGTCTCGGCCCCAAGCGTATTAGGCGTGACATCGGCGCGGCGTAAGATCGCATCTTGGAAACTCTCATCTGCATGACGCACGAAGTCGATGTGCCGCGTTCCCAACACTTCCGACGCAAATTTTTGGAGTAGGTAGTTGTCTTCGTTCGTGTCGTACGCTGAACCGATGACGGCGATTTCTGATTTCTTGAAACTCTTGAACTCGGACGCCGCCTTCGCAATCGCCTCATCCCAACTAATCTCAACCAACTGATCGTTCTTGCGCACCATCGGCGATTTGATGCGGTTCGCGACGTTCACGTGCTTGAACGTTTCCAGTCTTCCGTGGTCGCACATCCAGTAGTCGTTCACGTCGGGGTTGAAGCGCGGCGTCTGTCGCAGGACTTCGTTGTTGCGGACCCATGAGTACATGTTACAGCCGCGTGCGCAACCGGGACAGACCGTTTCGGTCGATGACATTTCCCAGACGCGAGCCTTGAACCGAAACTCACGCGACGTCAATGCGCCGACGGGACAAATGTCGATCGTATTCATCGAGTAGGCATTGTCGAGTTGCTCGCCGGGGAATGTTGTGAGAACGACGTGCGTGCCGCGGTCCGTGAACGTTAGCTGCGGTTTGTGTGCAATCTCTTCGCAGAACCGGACGCAACGCGAACACATAATGCAGCGTTCGACGTCGAGCAGGACGTGCGGCCCCAGCTCGACGCGTTTCGGCTTGTGTACTTTCTGCTCGTCGAAGCGGCTTGCGCCGATGCTGAATTTGTACGCGTAATCCTGCAGCTTGCATTCGCCGGCTTCATCGCAAATCGGGCAGTCGAGCGGATGATTGATGAGCAGAAACTCCATCACGGCTTCGCGTGCGTTTATCACCTTCGGGCTTGCCGTCTGCACAACCATCCCGTCCATCACTTGCGTTGCGCAGGCAATCGCGAGTTTCGGCATCTTCTCGACTTCCACCAGACACATACGGCAGTTACCGGAGACCGAGAGTTTCGGGTGCCAGCAAAAATGCGGAATCTCGATTCCGTTGTCGCGAGCCGCCTCGATAATCGTCCGCTTCGGATCTATCTCAAAAACTTTTCCGTCAATTGTTATCTTCGCCATGCGAATTCCTTGTGTTTCCATTCAGAGTACACTGAGCGAGCGAAGCGAGTCGAAGTGGACGAAGAATCTCATCCTTTCATTTCAACATGGGACCCTTCGCTCCGCTCAGGGTTGAGAAGCAAAATTTCCATTCAGAGTACACTGAGCGAGCGAAGCGAGTCGAAGTGGACGAAGAATCTCATCCTTTCATTTCAACATGGGACCCTTCG
>JACRFA010000020.1 GCA_016218065.1 Ignavibacteriota bacterium
AGAATAGAACTCCGCGAGATAGAGCGCCGCTCCTGCGGTTTCCGCATTCTCATCACGGAATGTCTCCGCCGGTGCGAGCGTTACCGGATCGAACCACGAGGGAATAACGCCGCTTTGCTGTTGGTGTGAAAGAAGGAACGCAGCGAATCGACCAGCATAGCGAAAGATTTCGTCACGCCGCGAAGGGAGAATGTCCGACCATTGCAACAGCCAGTAGTTTGTCCATGCATTGTGAAACATCGCAACGTACTCACCGTGAGCAATGCCTCCCCAGGCATGGTCTGCAACCCAATGTCCTCCGCTGCTGTCCGTGTAGAAAATCGATGGAGCAATACCCTGATTCTGAGGCGCCATCAAAGCAAGATCCAAGACGCCCAGAGCCTGCTTCGTCAAAAGAGTATCTCCAACTTGTTGCCCGTACACAAACACGCCATACGCAGTGCGAAGCGAATTGAACCACACGCTGAACCACGAATCATTGTCGGCTGCCTTGTGAAGAGTATTGCTCCATGCGAGTCTCCCCTGACGCAGCAGTGTGACGGACTTTCCTTCGTATGTTGTTGACAGCGCAACTTGCGGAAGATATTCGTACCACGCCTTGTGAATATATGAGGCGAATGGCTCTGACTGCGGCCCGGTGGGAAGAGAGAAGTTCGGATGTCCGTAATGGTCCCACTCAAATCTCACCACATCCTGGAATCCACGGCGTACCGGAGCGGTTGCTGAAACGTAGAGATAGTAACTGAATGACAGCGATGTATCACTCACATCAACTGCAAGAGAATCAGTGTGTGCATAATACACGTGAGCTTTCTTCCGGATCCAGTTCATCAGTCCAAATGAGATGAACGGGGCGTCAGCCGTTTCCACTTGCATGTCGGCTGAAGATTTCAGTACTCGACCTCTTCCATCAATGGAATGAATGTCGGGAATAAGCGCAGCGAAGATGGTGCCCTTCTGCATCATCAGCGCGGGCGAGCGAAACGCATGATCGGCGATCACTTCGTCGGGTTCCGGGCGGAGTTGCGGCGTGAAGACGAAGTCAAGAGGCTTATATTCCGCGTACTTCTTCCCATCGGGCAGAAAGGAATATGTCGAAAGGAAGTACTCAATCCTTGACTTGCCGCGGATCGAATCGCGGACCGTGATACGTACGAAGGGATCGTCCTTCTTCATCGATATCATTTTGGTCCAGATGTGCGAGCCGGAATGCATTCTCAGTGTGACACTCGTTCGTGTTTCGTCTTTCTCAATCGCGTCGATAGATGCTTCTGGAGTTCCCGTACCTGTTGCGTTCAGCGCGGGATCGGGACGGATGGAGCTGCCATTCTGAAGCACGAGCCTCCAGCCATTTGAGCTTTTCGCGTAGAATGATTCCCTGAAGCTTTGCCCATCCTTCACAAGAGTCAGTTTCGTAACGCCGTTTTCAATCACTGTTTCTCCGGCGACTTGCTGCTCTTGCGCATGAACAGCCATTGCTGCAACGAATACCACAGGACACCATCTGATGAAACGCATCTCATCCTACCGTCTTACTCGCTTGATAATCTTCTGCATATTCAATCCAAACATTTTTTTCTTTTCCTCGAACGTGCAATGCGCGTATGCCATCCACCCGAATTGCGGAATGGGATCGCGCATCGGTTGATCAGTCCCAAACAACACGCGATCAGCGCCCACATGTTTCACCATGAATTCAATGATACGATACGTGACCGCAGTGAGTGTAATCTCCAGATAGACATTCGGGTTCTTCAGCGCGATCTCAATTCCCAGACGCGCATCGCGGAATGAGCCGCCCGTATGCGCCAGGATGAACGCGATGTTCGGGTAGCGCGGCGCAAGGTCATTCATTTCCGCGACGAGATTTGGTGAAGGATGAATAAGCGCATAGGCATTCATCCGGTTGCCGTATTCGTACCACGGATCCCACAGTTTGTCGTTGTACGGAAGCAACGTGCGGGGATGATACGGCTTGATCCCTTCCATCTTGTAAGTGACATACACTTTGCGAAGATCCTTTTTCCAATCCTTCACATACTGCGGCTGTAGCGCGGCGTAGCCATGAAAGAATCCCGGGTACCGTTTCATCGCATTCCACACAATCTTGTTGCCCTCTTCGTAGTCAGTCCAGACGGCGAGAAACCCGCTGATGCAAATCTTGTCGATGCCCATCAGCTTTGCACGCTCATACATGCTCTTGTCATCGGAATACAACGAGTGCACGAACCCCATTCCCCCGGCATCTTCATGATCGATGTGTGCGTGACTGTCAATGACGAGAATGTTCTTGAGCGGCTTTCCGGCTTTTGCCAGCTGAAGAATCGTGTCGCCGCGTTTCTTTGCGTTGTACGGCGGAGGCATCGTCTCGATGTTTGCGAGTCGCGCGATATTGAGAGCCGCGATCTTCTGCTTATCGGCGTCGCTCAGCGTGCAGTAGTCCACAAAGGCTTTCGCAGCACCGGGAGATTTTTCCAACGCACCAGTTCCGAACAACACACGATCAGCACCAAACCATTCAGTAAAAACCTCCATTGCGCGATTGCCCTGATGTGTCGAAAGCTCGATGTGCAAATTCTTATGCTTGGACATCAGCCAATAGATGTAGCGTGTGGCGTCCCAACGCGAAGCCTGCAGCAAGACTTTCAATTGCGGGAAGCGGGTGAGCACCGCATCAAGTTCGTTGACCAACACCTGGTTGGTCATCTCCAGTACGTCATTATTATAGAGGTGGCCTCCCTCCACCATCAGAAGAGTGCCGGTTTCCTCGAGAGCCGCCAGCAGATCTCCACAAAAATCGACGTTGAATGGAAACCTGTGCAGCCGCGGATACATCTTTGCCGCACGGATGTTGTTGTCCAGCATTTCCTTGATGAGGTCTCGCGGCTTTGCTATCTCGCCTGTATGGTGCGGCATCACAGCCCACACGCCGTATAATCGTGAACTCTTTTTGAGTTCACGCGTCAGCATTCGGTTGCCATACATCGGGTCATATTCTTTTGCCGTGGCGTGCGCGACGAACGCTCCGTGAATTCCGCACCATTCCATCTCTTCAATAAGGTCTTCGGTTTCGTACCGGGCCTCTACATCCTTAGGCCCCCGCTTCCCTACATACGCGTAGCAATCGATGTATGTTCGTTCGGTCATAACGTTGTCAGGACAGTGTTTGTGTATGCTACCAATAGAATGGTGTGACTTTCCCTCGCTCTTTCGACGCTGCATCAAGAGCCCGCTTCAGCGCACGCTTTGCTTTCTCCAGCGCTTCATCTATATCTGCTTCCTTGTGTGAATAGGAAATGAACCAGCGAAGAATGACAAAGACTCCCTCACGCAACAGTTCGCGGAACCAGAGATATTCCAGAAGCGCATTGTAGCTTTGGTCTGGAGTGTTGATTTTCAGAAATGCTGCAGGAGGAAGGCCGGCAGCATATCCTTCAACGCCGAGACTCTTTGCAATGTCGTTGAATCCGCTCATGAGGCGCTTGCCCATGGCGTTGATGTGCGCGTGCACCTTTTCCCGTTTCATGATCGTGAGTGTGGCAATTGCTGCAGCGATCGAAAGTGTTTCGCCCGCGTATGTCGTCGTCATCTTGAAGTCGTTGAGCTTCTCCATGTACTGACGGTTTCCGACAAAGGCAGAGAGCGGATATCCGTTGGCAAAAGCTTTTGCATAACCCACAAGGTCCGCTTCAACATTGAACAATTCCTGTGCTCCTCCCAACGCAAGTCTGAATCCTGTCCAGACCTCATCCAGCACGAGCAGGATACCGAATTCCTTAGTGAGCTTGCGCAGGTGACGGATGAAGTTGCCGCTCACATCTTCATTCATGTCATACGGAATGGAAATGACCGCCGCAATGCGCTCGTGATACTGACGGATCAACAGCTCAGCGATTTCGCAATTGCCCCACGGAATGACCTTTGCATACTCCTTCATGAACGCGGGCACACCATTCTTCGGACTCTCTTCCGTTGCAAACCAATCAGGATAACCGTGGTACCCGCACGTGAGAATCATATCCCGCCCGGTATACGCGCGTGCAATGCGAATATTGCAGATGTTCGCGTCCTCGCCGGTTTTCATGAAGCGTACCATCTCGGCATTCGGTATTGTCTGATTGATGAGGCGCGCAAGGTCCAACTCGATGGGACTCGCCATACTGAACAGAACGCCTTTCTCCATTTGTTTGCGCACGGCATCGTCCACTTCATCATAGCAGTACCCGAGCGTAATCGGGCCGAGCGCGAGCCGGAAATCAATGTACTCGTTCCCGTCGATATCCCAGATGCGACAACCCTTCCCTCGCTCAATGTACTTCGGCATCGTTTCGTCGAACGCGGGGAACGGACGCTTGGCATTCGTTTGCGTTCCCCATGGAATAAGTTTGAGCGCCTCCTTGAAATGTTCGTCTGATCGCTTCATGACAATGTCCTTCTTATCCAACTGCGATTGTAGGAATGTCCTTGTCCGACACCAGTCGAATGTTGACCGACAGTCCGTTGTGTGTGCCTGTGATTTTCCACTCGTTATCATTTCTCTGGATGGAAAGATCGCCGTGCTGCTTCGTTGCTTGCTGAGCGGTACACACTGTCAACACGAGATGCTCTTGTGCGCCGTCAGATTTCACCTCCACGAATGGATGTACGCCGTTCGCTTCGGGAACCTTCAGTGTGTCTGTACGAATGACGATCTCCTTCAGGCCCATCACTTTTGCTTTCAGGCTTGCATGCGGGCGGTTGATTACAAAGTCGCTCTTCCCTGATTGAAGAGTACAATCGTGGTCCTCGTTGTATCCCTGAAAACGAATCTGCACATCGGCGTTCGATTCTTTCATCCGGACACGATCGAAGAACACCAGCACATCAGGTTTCAGAAAAATCAACGTGCGGTAAACGGCATCTACATCCGCATTGACGAGACGATACGCTTCGGACGCGTCACTTGTAACTGCGACATAGTTCTTTTGTTTGACATAGCCTTCTATTCGCGCTTCCGCCCATGAAGCATTCGTGCCTTCATGTCCGTCGTGGTATTGATGTCCCTTGCCGTTGATGAGGACTGCCGTGTGCGACTCGGTCAGCCGCAGAACCCAATGCGGCTCGGTGTACGGATATGCGGCATGCAGCGGATCGTGCAGCAACCGGTCGCCATACGCTTTGAAGATGACGCTGTTGCGGTCCGCGTGTTCATGGTTTGCCGGGGCGCCGCTGCGCATCGCGACGACGGAATCCATCACTCCCCAACCTGAGCGGACCACGACCCAGTCGTTATCGAAGCGCGCATCATACAACTCCGGTCCCGGCGTCTTTGCTTTCACGGACGGATCATACCAGACGAGCGGGTAATGACTGCGGATTTCACCGACCGACATTCCGACGTACTGCGCAATTGGGTCTTTGAATTCGCGGGCTGTCCACAACGCAACCGACACATCGCCCATGTACCACGCGTCGCCGAAGTTCACACAATCATCGAGATGACCGATGGCGGGCATCGACATGCGAAGCGCAAACCGCGAGGTCCCGGGAAAGTTGATGAGGTTCCGCTCATTCATTCCAAGCGTTCTCCGGAGCGCTTCGACAAAAATCGTGAGATGCTGCGCGGTGTAACCCCAATAACCGGCGCCTTCCTCATAGCTTCCATCCGCTCCGAAGATTGACGAGAACGCCTTCGCACTCTGCAACGCCATATTCACCCACCGTTTCGCCTGGGGATGCTTGTCATAGAGCAAACATCCGCCAACGGCCAAGCCCGCAATGGGAATGACCTTGAGGTTTGTGGAATTCAGGATGAACGGCCAACGCTTCACATCCACTTTATGAGGATAGTCATCTTCAGGATCGAAACTCCAACCGCGCACACGGTCGGGATGCATCATGCCGAACAACGTTTGATAGCAGGCAGCTGCGCCTTTCTCGCCGATCTGCTTTTCCATTTCCTCTTTCGTCGCGACGCTTAACTCGTTATTAAGCCATTCACGCGCGTACGACATGGCGATCGTTGCTTCGGATGCTCGCTGCAATGCGATGGTATGTTCTCCCGCCTCTAAAAAATAGTCCCATCGTTTGTATTCAAGAATCCGGTCGATAGCAACACGGGCAAGATCAAGGTGGCGCCTGTCCTTCGTGAGTTTGTACACGAACGCAGATCGTTCAAGAATCAGGCGGGCACGCAGCATGTCCTTTGTGTGGTTATTTAGGCGCAGCTCTTCCTTCAGAAATTTCAAGTCAGCTATGAAGTCGACTTCAGTCATCGAGTTCCAATGCGAGGCGAATCGGGGATGTTGAACGGTCTTCAGAATGCGCGGCACATCAGAATCATCGAACAGCAAGCTCTTCCGTTTCCAGCGTGCATCCTCGGATGCAGGAGTTGCATCGGCATTCGCGACGCCGGCATAAAGTCCGGCTGCGGCAATAACGCTGCTCAGTAGAAATTCGCGTCGTGTAGGTTTCATCGAGATTCCTCATGAAGTACTTCGTTCGTAGTCACTGCTCTGCCTAATGCCACCGAGCGTGTCATCGCTTCAATCACTGCGAGTGCATGCAGACCTTCGTCGCCGCCGGTTTCCGGCCGTGTGCCATTGAGGATGCAGTCGCCGAACTCCTGCATTTGCAGAATGTAGCTCTCCGCTCCTTCTTGTTGAAAATCTTCTTCCACCACATCCTTCGAATCAATCAGTTCCATGCGCAGGTGCGTTGGATGGCAGACAAGCAATCCCTTTGTTCCGTAGATTCTCAAAAAGTACGCGTCCGGTGAAACATAGTATGACGTGAGGGAGAATGGGATGCCCGATTCCAACTGGAGAATCGCTGCTGTTGAGTCATACACATTTCCGGGCATGGCGATATTTGTTGCGATGCATGAAACGCTCTTCACTCGTTCAATCAAGTACGCTGTTGTGTCGACGAGATGGATTCCTAATTGCGTCATCGGAAGCAAGGGACACTTCTTCGGGTCAGATTTCCATGGCGGCATACCCGGCTGCAACCCGACAGGACGTGAAAGATTTCCTTCAACTGCAACGATCTTCCCAATTGTTCCTTCCTGCAAGATCTGTTTCGCACGCCTAAAGACACGCCGCCGCCTGGTATTATGTCCCACCAACAACACGCGTCCTGATTTCTTCGCGAGCGCAATCATCTCTTTCGCTTCGGGAATCGTATTCGAAATCGGCTTTTCCACAAACATATGCTTGCCGAATGCGATTGCCTTCCTGAATTGGTCGGCGTGCACATGATTCGGCGTCACGAGTGCGACGGCTTGAATCTGTGAATCCGCAGCAAGCTCTTCATAACTCCCGGCAATTCTGCATCCTGTTCGTGCGCGCACCTGCTCGCTGGCACTGAGGTCAGTATCATAGCAGGTTTCAAGTTGAAGGTTTCCCGAGGCGAGGATCGCGTTGAGGATCGTCGTTCCGTGGTTTGCGACGCCTGCCAGGCCAACGGATATTTTGGGCTGATTCATTTCAGTGTGTTCGTTGCAATGAAGTTCAAAAGTTCTTCCTCCCCGTCAACTACTCCGAGTTGAACGAAAAAATGTCGATCCTCACCCGGCTCAAGAAACTGCAGCGTCCCTGCCGCACGTTCTTTTGCCCTTCCACCAACTCCACAATTTGCCGGCTCCATTCCAACAACGTACGTCCCTTCGCCCATCATCTTCCACTCGATGAAGCGTGGAAGTTCCTTCTGCCTGAAGCGCACGTACAAGCCGATGCGCTTTTTCTCATTCATCAGAAGTACAGTCGCAAAGTCATCGGCATCGGCAAGGCAATCATGGAAAAACACCTGCTCGCGGTATCCAGGAACCGGTGACGAAAAGACTGTTGCTTCGTTAGTTCCCGTTTCTGCTTCAGCGTCTCGCGGCTTCATACTTCTGGCGTTGAGAAGAAGTCGGGCGCCATCATCCACCAACGGCCATCCCGCATTGATGTGATAGAGCATCATCAACGGCGAACTCTGATGCCCTTCGTTTCTGATGTGGTCGTTTATCGTGATCAACGATTCGCCGAGCCGAGTCTCGATGGTGCGATGGAGCAGCAGATTCTCTTTGAACAATCCCGATTCCCGGACAAAACCCTGCAACTGCATTACACACGAGTCGTTTTCCCACCGTGTCTCGGTTCGTACACCGGAAGCAGGAAGATTTGAGAGACGTCCATGAAGCCCAAGCTCTTCACTTTCATCAACGCAAGGCGCGCCGAGAAAACTCATGCCGCATCCTGTCATCAACCCGCCGGGAAACGACCGACCCCAACCTGCGCCACGTGGATCATAGTAGCTCGGATGCACATCACCATTTGCCGAACGCCACGCGAGCGTAAAGCCTTTGTAGTCTGCAAGCGATATGTCCATTCCGCGATCGAGCGTGACCTGAAAGCGCAGACCAGATCCGGTGCGAACATCAGCGATTCGTACCGCGGATTCCAACCCGTCCTGCAATTGCATCATTCGCATGCCAGCAACCTGTGAGAGATCGCCAATGTGTGAGAGAAGCTCCCGCTTGCTGTAGTCCTGCCCGAAGAGTTTTGCCATAAGTCGGTTGAAAGTACGAGTGAAGCGTCTCGCGCCAAACGTCACGCGGTACGTGGGATTTCGTTTATCATTTGTCTCAGTGCGTCCACATTGCGGCGCGAGTTTTCTATTAAGGGAAGACAATGCGTTTCAATCGTCACATGCGAAACAACATTATCATGCATCAACGCGCTCATCTGCCCATCCCAATCCAAAACCCCCTCGCCTATCGGAACGCATTGAACCAGCGAGCCTTGCTTTGTGTCTTTCGCATGCACATTGAAAATCCTATCTCTCACCGCTAGATAACCATCAGGATATGGAAGTTCGGTAGTTCCGTAGGCATTGGCCGGATCCCAATTCGCGCCCAAGGCGCGTGAGCGAACATCGTCAATCAGCTTTCTTGTGTTTGCTCCGGTATCGCACCAAAAGCCAGGCTCGTTCTCGATCGCAAGTTTCAGGCCCGCACGTTCTGCAATGGACGCAGCACGACGGAGGAAATCTACAGCGATGTTATAGCGACTTTGAGGCTCGCCCTCTTCGCGCTTGAATCCGAAAACAATAATGAGCGGGGCGTTCAAAGTTTTTGCCATTTCAATGGTGCGAGGAAGTGCAACGGCCAACTCTTCCTTAAGTTCATTGAGGTGGGAGAGTGGGTGTTTGAAAATGCCGGGAGACAATGCGGTGATGCGTACAACTCCGCGGCGGAGATATTGCTGCACTTCTTCAATGTCGCGCTTGTCAACGTCTGGAACGCGTCCTGACTTCAACAAGCGGATCTCAACGAGGGAGATCCCCCACGAGGAAGCATACTGCATTGCCTCGGCAAAGTCATTGCTGATCTCGTCACTGACGATTCCCAACTCGAGAGTATTCGTTCTGGTTTTCATTTGTTCATTCGATTTCGTTTTCCGGTTCTTGATAGCCGATCTCGTGCGCAATCTTGGCCGCCTCTTGCTTCAACATCTCGATCATGCCGTCGAGTATTTTCTTATTCCGCACCGTTATCGCGTGGGGGAGCGCCATCATCAGAGCGGCTGCAACTCTGCTGTGATGGTCGAAGATAGGGACTGCGAGGGCGCAAAGGTCCGGCTTGTATTCGGCGTCCGCAACGGAATATCCGCACTCCTTCACCTCCTCCAGACGCTGTTTCAATTTCCGGAAGCTGGTAATCGTGCGCGGTGTATATTTCTTCAATCCGCTTCGCTTGATGATTTTCTCCAACACTTCGGGGCGCAAATCCGAGATGAGGACTTGTCCCGATGCTGTTGCATGAACAGGGGAACGCTGCCCCAGTCGGGCTACCATCGTCCAGATCTCCGGTGTATCGGCGCGATCGATGATGATGACTTCATAGTGATCGAGGATGGCGAGGTAGTAGCTCTGCTTGGTTTCGTGCGCCATCCGCATAAGATGCGGATGAGCAACAGTCTTCAAATCGATCCTGCTCAACGCAACATTTCCCCAATCCAGAAGTTTGATTCCAAGCGTGAACTTCCTTCGTTGTTCATCGTGGTTCACGAGGGAATTGTGCTTTAGGGTTGTGAGAATTCTAAAGAGTGTACTCTTCGGAACACCTATGCGTTTGGAGAGATCGGCGAGCGAAAGCCCCTCGGCCGTCGTCGCCAGAATCTCAAGCACCTGGATGGCCCGTTGTACAGCGGGGACGATATATTCCATGAATGTCTTCTCCGTTTCACTAATAGATCAATGTTTCATTAGTGCTCATACAGTATAGCAAATTGAATTGACATTTCACAACACAACTCTAGCAGACTGTTGACAAACTGAGGTCAATGTCATTCCGAACCCCGACGCTCTTTGGCGGAGTGAGTACCGAAGGCATCCCTTCGGGAGAATCTGATCCAACAAGAGAGAGATTCCTCAGTCGCTTCGCTCCATCGGAATGACATGAGAGCCTTTTTCAACACCCTGCTAAATCCGGGAGCAGCTATGCCGCTTCACCTTCCACATCAACGAGCGTGTACGGCCCTTTCGGAATTACGGCAACTGTTGCATCGTCACCATACTTTGCCAACCCCTGTCGCAGCGCACTTTCCACGCTGTCGCTCGATCGAACAAATAACCTGTCGCGATGCTCTGCGGGAATCCCCGATGAGACAAGCACGACGTCTGCTTTCTTCACTGCCTTCGCGCATTCCTCAAGTTGCCATTGATCAAGCACAACGGGATTGGAGAGAATGGTTTGAAGAAATGTTTCTGCAGAATCGAATCTCATCGCCATTGCGCAGAACTCATCACTGCCGAGACCTTCCGCACATTCCGCCGCCATGATGAGCATTCCCCCCTTCTTCACGATTGGCAGCGCCGCAGTCATCCCCTTCACAGCTTGATAGAACGTGAGATCCAACGGATACCCTGCACTTGTCGTGATCACAATATCAACGGGCTTCAGTACTGTGGAGCGGACCGAATGACGGACGTGTGCAATACCCGCCTCGTGCGCCCGGATCGGATCGCCGGCAAACACGCCCGTCAGCTTGCCGGATTCATTCATTGCCACATTCACGATAAAGTCATGACCTGCCATCCGTGCGATCTCCAACAGTTCATGATGGAGTGGGTTAAACTCGATGGAGCCTTCCTTGCACAACGGGTTTTCCAGAAAGAACGGACTGTGCAAGGATTTGATCGTCAACTCGCCGGCGCAACCTGGTGCGATAAGTTTTCGACCACCTGAAAAGCCAGCCATGAGATGAGGCTCGATGAACCCGGTTGTGATTTTCAGATCCGCATTGCAATACTCCTTGTCGATGTACACCGGAGTGTTGTTCGAGGTCTGGCCAAGATATTTCTGTTCTTCGGTGTTTCGCGCATGATGATCAACTATCCGATAGCTGTTCAGGATGTCAGCGCCAACCATCTCCTCAAGTTCTTCCGGTTTGCTTGATCGATGAAGACCGGTAGCCACCAGAACGGTTATGTTCTTTCGGGATACGCCGTTTTCTTCCAACACCCGAAAGATATGCGGCAGCATGATCTTGTTGGGGGCGGGACGTGTCACGTCGCAGATGACAACGCAAACACTCTTTGCTCGACGGACGAGGTCAGACAGAGGTGGAGATGCGATCGGATCTTGCAGCGCTCGCGCTATCTCGTCGTCCGGATCTGACAACGCTTTGGCCGCAGGCATCGTCATCACTTTCACCAGATTGCGTTCCGGGAGGTTGACGTCGAGACCCTCTTTGCCGTATGCAAGATGGACTTTCATGATTATACAATTCCTGTTGTCGTGGTGGTCGCGACCGGTCGCTCGGCAATCTTCCACTTCCTGTACTGACTCAGGCGAAACACATGCAGGGGGTCGATTGCCCCATCGTTCCTCTGACGCGCCATCCCCAGAATGGGTGAAACGTCTGTTGTGAATGCCCTCTTCAATGTTTTCAATGCCATGATAGCATCATTGCGTTCTTGATAGAACGACAGTTCTTCCCGATTCACCAAAAGCGCTTGTGCGTACGCTCGTTGAAGCTCCTCGACTGTGTTTATCAACGATTCAATCGGATCGGTCACGTTATGACTTTGATCGATCATGTATGTTGGTGGTGGCGATTGTCTCGTTGACCGCAATGACTCTTGCACCAGTTCATGAAAGATCAAGAACAATTGGAACGGCTTGATGCTTCCGGCATCAAGATCATCATCGCCGTATTTGCTATCGTTGAAATGAAAACCGCCGAGTCGCCCGAACTGCAACAGGCGGGCGACAATCATTTCAATATTCACATTCGGCGCGTGATGGCCCAGATCAACCAAGCACGATGCCTTCGATCCGAGTTGTTCGGCAACGTAGTATGCCGTTCCCCAATCATTGATGACGGTTGAATAGAATGCCGGCTCGTACAACTTGTACTCGATAAAGAGTTGCCAGTCGTCCGGAAGAGATGCATAAATCTCTCTGGCACTTTCCAGATATCGTTCGAGACTGGTCCGGAAGTCGATCTGGCCCGGGAAATTGCCGCCGTCCCCAATCCACACCGAAAGGGACTTCGAGCCTAACTCGTTGCCAATCTTGATGCATTCGATATTATGATTGATGGCAAGTTTCCTTACGCTCCGGTCGGCGTGCGTGAGACTGCCAAACTTGTAGCTGAGCGCTTGTCCGGGTTGATCTTGAAAGGTGTTGGAATTCATCGCGTCAAACCCGATGTGCAGCGAGTCTGCAAACTGACGCAACACCCGCGGGTCTTCCGGTTTGTCCCACGGAATGTGCAATGCTACGCGGGGCGTTGCCCGCGTAAGCCGGTGTATCATTGCACAATCAACCAGCTTGTCGAAGACATTGCGCGGCTCGCCTTCGCCCGCAAATCGTGCGAACCGCGTGCCGCCTGTACCAACTCCCCACGATGGCACAGCAACGGCAAACTTCTGAACATTTTTGGTAATCGCTTCGATGGCAATTCCGCGTCTCTCCAATTGCGCGGAGAGCATGCTGTAGTCACGCTCCAAGTCCGGGAGCGCACGTTCGTTTTCCTGAGCGATGAATGATTGATCGATAGTGAATCCTGTGTCCATGATGAACCTTCGTTATCAGAGATGATGAAGTATGTCGCGCATCGCCGGATATAGTTTGCGGTACAGCGTAAACTTTTCCGCATACAACTCAGCAACACGCTTGCGCGGATGGTATGTCGTTCCCAAACGCACGCAGCTCTTGACCGCGTCAGAAGGAGAGCGAAATACTTTTGCACCAATACCGGCAAGCATGGCAGCGCCAAGACAAGCCGCCTCGTTCACTTCCATTGCGTGAACAGCTCGATTCATGATGTCTGCCTTGATCTGCATCCATTGTGATGACTTGGAGCCACCGCCGATCACGCGAAATGATTTGATTCGTACGCCTGCACGCTCAAGCAACTCCACGTTCAGCTTCATCTCGAACGTAACACCTTCAAGAATCGCCCTCGTGATCTCGCATTTTTTGGTAGAAAGTTGCAATCCGGCAATGACTCCTTTCGAGCGAGTTTCGAAATACGGAGTGCCCGTCATTGTAAAGTGTGGAAGCACCAGAAGCCCGGACGGAACGCCCGGGATTGCGTCGACGAGCTTGTCGTAGTTTCCTCCAAACGTATCGCGATACCAGCGCAACAATGAGCCGCCGGTAAAGTTGAACGCGAGTGAAACGAATTTTCCCGCCACGACGTGCGGATAATTGCACAGATTGTTTCGCTCCATCGCTGCTGTAGCGTGCGGCTTCGAAAACACCGGCACGATACACTCTACGGTTCCCGTGGCATACATTGCCTCGTCGGACTGCACAACGCCGGCGCCGAATGCACCGCACGGTTGGTCGTGTCCTCCTGCTACCACGAGTGTTCCTTTCGCCAACCCCAACGTTCGTGCGGCAGATGAGGAGATGGTACCGATGACGGTACCGGAAGGAACCGGCGTGGCCAACTGGTTCTGGTCAACGCCCGCTTCCTTCAACATCAGGTCTGACCACGAGCACTTGTTGATATCGAACGCCATCGTGCGGGCAGCGAGCGAATAATCAATCGCCGGCTGCAACCCAATCTTCATTGCGAAGTAATCCTGAAAACAGAGATACTTTTTTGTTTTGCGCGCGATCGCCGGCTTGTTCTCCATCAGCCATTGAATCTTGACCAATGTTGCCATTGCACTCAGGGGAATTCCTGTCGTCCTGAAGATCTTCAACGCTCCAACATTCGTGCGCCAAAAGTCCACGTTCGCTGCCGCTCTCGAATCAAACGTTACGATACTATTGTAGAGCGCAGATCCCCTTGCATCGACAGGAATGAATGCTTCACCTTGCGAAGACACCGCGAGCGCGGACACAGGATCACGTCTGGTCTTGGCAGCAACTTCCCGAATGCAGCGCGCGATGTTGCGCCATACCAATTCCGGGTCAAGCTCAATCCAACCAGCTTGCGGAAACAGCAGCGGATATTCTGCCGATGCGGAACAGAGTTGCTTTCCTTCATGGTTGAAGGCAACGACTTTGCAGCCCGTTGTTCCGATATCAATGCCGAGTAAGCTCATTTACTCACTAACATTACGCAGAGCCATGTTTGTTGCTGGTTGTATGAAACCCCTTCAGGGTTTTTGGATTTCTTTCGTTTTGAATTCCGAGGGCTTTGCCTCTACGAGGCCGTAGGCCCTCGGCTACAATATTTGTCCCCTTCAGGGACAGAGTTTTGCGCAGGTTGACGCTGAAGGCGTCTGATATTATAGGTCGGTCTACGACCTCGTAGAGGGGCAACCTGCCTGCCGGCAGGCAGGCGCCCCGACATACAAACAAGCAACAATAACCGAACCCTGTAAGGTGACATATCCACTTCGCGTAACATCAGTTACTCATGAAGTTGTTGGCTTTCCGTGTTTCAATCCCACGACTTCAAGTCGTGGGTTGCGAACCGACAATGAGCCAAGAACGGCTTCAGCGGTTTCTGAATCGTACGCGCGATTACCGAACAAACGCTGCCGCCACCCCGCCATCGACGGTGAGAACACCACCCGTGGTTTTCAGTGACTTGTCTGTCGCGAAGAACAATGCTGCTTCGGCAATGTCCTCAGGCAGAATGCTCTCACCGAGCAGCGTGCGCTTACGGTAGAATTCTTCGAGCTGGTCCGGGCGAATACCGTATGCCTGCGCGCGTTCTTTGCGCCAGTTGCCGCTCCAGATCGAGGATCCTCGCAGCACCGCATCGGGACACACGGTGTTGACGCGAATCTTTGCCGCGCCCCCCTCGTCAGCGAGACAGCGGGCAAGATGCAGCTCTGCCGCCTTCGCGGAACTGTACGCCGCGGCGTTCTTCCCGCTTGCAAGCGCGTTCTTTGACGCAATGAAAATGATGGACCCGCCTATACCCTGTTTCTTCATCACCCGAAAAGCTTCACGCGCAACGAGAAAATATCCTTTCCCCAAAATATCCATCTGCCGTTGCCACTGATCCACCGACGTATGCTCAATTGGATTTGCCGATGAGATCCCGGCATTGGAAACCACAATGTCAACTCCTCCGAACGTTGCAACGGTCTCGGCAAAAGCACGCTGGATATCCGTTTCTTTTGTCACATTGATTGTGCACGACAGTGCGCGGTTGCTGCCGTATGCTTTTCCTAACTCCGACGCTACGGCCTTGGCACCTTCGCCATTGATATCCGCCACCACAACATGCGCACCTTCGGCTGCAAATCGGCGTGCGATCTCTCTGCCAATGCCGCTCGCTCCGCCAGTGACGAACGCGACTCGCCGCGACAGCGATTTCTCCGGGGGCGCAAGCGAGAGCTTGTAGATTTCCAGCGGCCAGTACTCAACGCTATAGGCTTCTGCCGGAGTCATCGACACGTACGTACTCACGGACGACGCACCCTTGATTACTGCAATGGTCCGATGATAAATGTCGCGAGCAATGTTCGCAGAGGACTTGTCTTTTCCTGTGGAGATCATGCCAATTCCGGGAATGAGAATGACGCGAGGGAATGGATCATAGATCTTATCACCTGCGTTCTTATTTGCATTGAAGTACGCTTCGTAGCGCTTCACGTATTCATCAAGTGACTTCTTGAACGCAGCCTGGGATTTTGCATGATTGTCCAGTTGCACTCCCTCAACAACCATCGGAAAAAGCTTCGTACTCACCAGATGATCCGGGCAGGCAGCACCTTTGCCCGCCAGCGATTTGAGATCATTGCTGTTGACGAATTCGAGAACATCCGGAGCGTCATCAAACGTCAAGACGGCCCGCTTGTATCTGCTGACTGCGCCACGCACAAGCGGAAGAAACTCCTGTGCAAACTCCTTTCGGGCTGCTGGCGACATGGACGATATCCTCGCTCCACCGAAGACTTTCTTTCCTTTGAGTTGCCGCTTCAGGAAATCCTGAGCGTCGGCTATGACATCAATCGTATTATTGTATGATTCTTTCGCTGTGCTGCCCCACGTAATCAAGCCATGCTTCCCGAGCAGAACAGCGCGCAATTTCGTATTGTCGTTGATAAGTTCGCCGCATTGCTTTGCAAGTGTGAAGCCCGGACGCAGCCAGGGAAGCCATCCGGCTGCATCTCCGTAGATCTTCTTCATCAACTGTTTTCCATCCTTCGCAGTACATAACGCAATGATGGCATCAGGATGCATGTGGTCAATGTGTGTGTGATCGATAAAAGCATGAATCAGCGCGTCGATGGATGGCCGCTTCGCGTTGAGATCGACGAGACAGTGTGCCAGGTAGTCAACCATCTCCTCATCCGTCATGGACGAGCGGGAACGCAACTCAAGTACCGGATCCAAATGGACGCCCGGGAATC
This sequence comes from Ignavibacteriota bacterium, assembly GCA_016218065.1. Taxonomy (GTDB): domain Bacteria; phylum Bacteroidota; class Ignavibacteria; order UBA10030; family UBA6906; genus CAADGV01. Next base: position 16,801 of record JACRFA010000020.1, read on the forward strand.
CCATGCGCGTGATTGTTCGTAAGTCCGTACCACTTCCCTTGACGCGGAGGACGCGAATGGGCCGCCCCCGAAAATCTTTCTCTTCTATTTTTGCCGACGTGTTCCCGCCGGCCCAGTTGGTTACCGAGGGATCTTCCCCGAGTATGTTTGATCGATAGATGAGCAAATCCAATTCGCTCATCCCTTTTGCCTTGTTATCATTCCAGAAGTTTTTCATATGTTCTTTGCTTGTTGTTGTTCGTTTATTCGATTACTAACTGACTTAACTGACGTTACGCAGAGTCAATGTTTCGCACGAATGTATGAAACCCCTTCAGGGTCTTACAGGCGTTGGTTTGTTTTATTTCCGAGGGCGTTGCCTCTACGAGGCCGTAGGCCCTCGGCTGTAGTATTTGTCCCTGACTGTGGGCGCTTGTATGAAGCTGATTCAAAAAACCATTGTGCACACCTTTTGGCATAAGATCACCATCACGCAATAACAATTGATTGTAAACCAAGTGTACGCCATCCAGGAAGTTCATACCATCCTTGCCGAGAAAATGCCCCAACGATTCCGAGGCACTTAGCAAGAACTCGCCATACTCCCTTGCGGCGCAATGAACCAAGAAGCTTGTCTCTGCATTTGGGAATTGTTCCCACACGCTTTCCTTGATTACGGCATCTGCCAATTGATGCAACAATGTCGTGCGGAACTCAACAAGCATGGTTTCAGTAGTATTCTCTGACCATAGCACACCAACATGAACTCGGTTTTCCTCGCCAGGATTCGTCTTCTCTTGGTCATTCATGTAGCAGGTGCAATAGTATGATGTGCACTGAAAGGCCGAAAGAAGCGATCTGCATTGAAGGGCAGTTGACATGACTGAGTTTGAATCTTTGAGAGTCAGAATCAATCGTGAGCTTTTCAGGGTGGCCAGCTCATAGTAATTCAAAATAATGGGCATACTGCATCAAATAGCCGATGAGACAAGAGACAGTTCGAGCATATGAGTTTCGATATATTTCCCAATTTCGTTCTCTGGGTCGTTGTCGAAAGAACCAAGGGTGAGTTCCTTCTTGAGGATGAGGTGAACACCCATTATGTTGCCGCCGACACCACCGCCCCATGACTTCAGAGAAACACTACCTTCAGAGTAATTCTGAAGCCCGACGCCGATCGTTTTGGGAACGGCGTGTATAAGTTCCCAACCTGATAGTCCAAGGCTGCGCAGAAAGGAAACGTCAAATCCAGTTGCCAAACTCTCTTCAAGAAGTACTGAATCTACTGGCGTGTAAATCGATTGGTAAAAGAAGATTTTTTGGCCAGAATCTAGTCGCTTGCGAATAATGGATCTCATCTCTGAGACGCTCTTTTCCAACCGCTCCTTCTGGACCCTTTCGGCTACCTCTTGCTCTACTGCTTGTCTTGCTAACTCTTCTTTTTGTCGTTGGTTTTGCTCGGCTGCAATCAGCTGTTTACAACTATCGCATACCTTTGGCAGCAACCCGACTGGGTTGCCACATCTTGTACACTTTGCCATCCTTTTTCTCCCTAAGTGATTGCGTTTCGAAACGTGTATCCAGCTAACGTGTGCGCCAAGCACGCCCTACCGCCGTCCGCGCTTTTCTATAACTGATGGCGGCGTTGAGTGAGTTCAACTTGACAGAGCGAGCGTGAGCCTGTGTGCAAGGCCTTACCAAGCGAATCGTATGTCGCTGTTACATTTGTTATGCGGTCGTGCACGGCGGTGTACACAGGTCAAGACTTGAAATTGAGTTTATTGACTCTTTGAATCAGAAATTGAGCAAAGTCCGGGTCTAACTTTATTTTGTCCTTCCCAAGGCTAAGGGCCCCAAATGTTGTTCCACCGACTCTTGTTATTTTCCCTTTGGGGTTCTTCTTCAAATACTCTTCAATTAATTGGCTCCCATAGATATTGTGGTGAGCCCAATTTCTTCCAAAGTGTCGAGTCAAGTTATGCCCCACGACATACCAAGGCCAGCGTTCCATCCATTCTTCCTTCTTCTTGGATTGCACCCTCATTGGCTCAGATACAACCTTATAGATGGATAGAATCCTTTTGGCACCAATACCATATGCTATCAGGATGTCATTTACCTTCACTCCATTCGGTTTCAGTTTAGAGAAGTGCAGGTTGTCCTCAACGTCGTCGAAAAGTCTGTCGTCAGTTATGGGGTCTCCAGTGACGCCGATTGGTTTAAGCCAGTAGTTCATTCCGTTAGGGTCGTCAGGAAGATTCCAGAGAGTCGGCAATGCCGAACCTTGCCCCTCTTCACATGACTCGAATTGCTTTTTCGCATACGGCTTTAAAGTCTTCAAAGAGACTTGTTCTGATTTCTTCCACCAGTTGTCGAAGATAGCAACAACCTTGGCAGAGCTTGCGTCATTCAGGAAGACTCCGATTTCATGTCTCTTTGAAAAAGCGGTGTCTGTTAGGTTTGCTGAAGTGACCAAACTGGTACTGTCTGCAATAAATATCTTAGCGTGAAGGCCAGCTAAATGCCGAATCTCTCCCAGTTCGTTGAACAAGTTGATTGTCTCCGAGTTGAAGTTGTTGAACTCGTTGATGTCTGTGAGCAAACGAATCGACAGGTTTGAACTGTTCATCCAGCAATTTCCAAGAATTCTACGGACAGACTGAAGTCCGCCAATGTAGGGAACCGCGATCCACAGCCTTGTCGTGATTCTGTCCGAACAGGATCGCAATTCGTTTACTAGGTCATCGCCGAAAAGAGTTTTCATGGCTACATTGCCTCGGGATTGTTTTCAATTAGGCAAGTCGTACTTGCCGCCTGCATGACGCATAACGTGTCGCCGCACCACGCAACGCCGCACTCCCCGCTTTCTATTATTGACTGCGGCATGGAGCGACCACAACTATTCTTCACTGAGATTCACCATCGACTATCAAATGAGGGAGCGTCGTTGTTGGGCG